>DBFMRS010000133.1:0-2910 GCA_048387515.1 Collinsella sp. | reverse complement strand
ACCTGACACCCACCGGTCCCTCGCGCGAGATCGCCCTCATTGACGACATCATCAGCGACGATCCGGCGACCTACGTGACGCAGATCACGGTGCCTGTTACCGCATCCAAATAAAAACCGCCCGGAAAGCGTTAAGCTCTCCGGGCGGTTCTTCTATCTGGCTATCAATGCCTTAAGCCTGGGGCACCTCACCGGTAGCGAGAATCTGCTCGAGCGCATCCTCGTCCAGCACGGGCACGCCCAGCTGCTCGGCCTTGGTGAGTTTGGAGCCCGCCTTGGGACCGGCGACCAGGTAGCTCGTCTTCTTCGATACACTGCCCGAAACCTTGGCGCCGAGCACCTTGAGCGCGGCGCCCGCCTCGTCGCGCGTGCGGTTGACGAGCGTACCGGTCAACACAAACGTCAGGCCCGCGAGTGGCTGCGCGTCGGCGAGCTCGCCTGCTACGCCGGCATCGGCTGCAGCCTGCGCATGGGCGGCGCCCAGGTCGACCTCGAGCGACAGGCCCGCCTGGCGCAGGCGCTCCAGCACGGCAAGGTTCTCGGGCACGGCCAGGAACTGCTTAACGCTCGCCGCAATCTTGGGACCGATGCCCTCGCACTCGGCGATGTCTTCTTCGCTCGCCAAGATGAGCTTGTCAATCGACAGGAATCGCTCGGCGATGACCTCGCCCACACTCTTGCCCACGTGGCGGATGCCCAGGGCAAACAGCACGCGGCCGAGCGGCTGGCTCTTGGACTTGTTGAGCTCGGCGATGATTTTCCCGGCCGTCTTGAGGCCCACCGGAATGGGATCGCCCTTCTTGACGCCCTTTTTGCTGTTGGAGCTGGCATAAGTGCGCCCCGTGTCCAGGCCGGCGATGTCGTCGACCGTGAGCTGATAGAAGTCCGCGACGTCGTGAATCAGGCCGGCGGCGATCATCTTGTCGACGATCTCGTCGCCCAGGCCGTCGACGTCCATGCAGCCGCGGCTCACCCAATGGAGCAGGCGCTCCTTGAGCTGCGCGGGGCAGTCGATGGAAACGCAACGGTAGGCGACCTCGCCGTCCTCGTGGACCACGGGGCTGCCGCACACGGGGCAGACCTCGGGCATGTGCCAGTCGACCGAATCGGCCGGGCGCTTATCGAGCACCGGGCCCACGACCTCGGGAATTACGTCGCCTGCCTTGTGCACGATGATAGTGTCGCCCTCGCGCACGTTTTTGCGGCGGATCTCGTCGATGTTGTGCAGCGTGGCGCGCGCGATGGTGGAGCCGGCAACCGTCACCGGGTCGAACTCGGCGACCGGCGTGAGCACGCCGGTGCGACCCACCTGGATGCGTATCTCGCGCAGGACGGTCTGCTTTTCCTCGGGCGGGAACTTAAAGGCGATGGCCCAGCGCGGCGCGCGGGCGGTAAAGCCCAAGTCGAGCTGCTGCTGGAAGCTATCGACCTTTACAACCACGCCGTCGATGTCGTAATCCAGGTCACCGCGATGCTCGAGCGCCTGGGCACAGAACTCGTGGACCTCGGCCGGCGTGGCGCAACGAGCCACGTTGGGGTTGACGCTAAAGCCGGCGCTACGCAGCCAGTCCAGAAACTCGCGCTGGCTGTGGACGTGCAACGGGTCGGTATCGGCAATGGCATAGATAAAGGTGGCCAGGTCACGGCGTGCCGTGACCTTGGGATCCTTTTGGCGCAGGCTGCCGGCGGCGGCGTTGCGCGGGTTGGCGAAGGGGTCGCGACCCTCGGCATCGGCCTCGTCGTTCAGACGAACAAAGCTGCCCTTGGGCATATAGACCTCGCCGCGTACTTCGATGGTGCGCTCGCGATCGGCGGCCATGTGGGCGAGCGCCGGCTCGGACAGATGCATGGGCACATCCTTGATGGTGCGCACGTTGAGCGATACGTCCTCGCCCGTGGTGCCGTCGCCGCGCGTGGCGGCGCGCACAAAGGTGCCGTTTTGGTAGGTAAGCGCCACGCCCAGACCGTCGATCTTAAGCTCACAGGTATAGGTGACGCTACCGGCACCGAGCGCATCCTCGGTGCGCTGGAGCCAAGCGTCGAGCTCGTCCAGGTCCATGGCATCGTCCATAGAATACATGCGTGCCATGTGCGTGACCGGCGTAAACTGCTCGCTCACATAGCCGCCCACGCGCTGGGTATAGCTGTCGGACGTCACCAGGTCTGGGTAGGTGGCCTCGATTTCCTGCAGTTCAACGAGCATTTTGTCAAAGGCGGCGTCCGTGATCTCGGGCGCATCGAGCATGTAGTAGCGATAGGCGTGGTAATCGAGCTCGTGGCGCAGCTCGGCCGCGCGCGCTGCCGCCCGGGCATGGGCGTCGGTCGGTGCGGCGGCATCCGCGCTCGCGGGCGTTTCGGTATCGATGTCCACGCCGTCACCAAACAGGCTCGATTGCTCCATAGCGGCACTCCTTCGCTCGATTTCAAACGGATACAAGAGTACCACCGGTCGCAACGGGGTCGAATAGCGGTCTCAAACCGCACCGAATCGGCAGCCGCCAGACCGGGGTGGACAGCTAGTTCAGATACGTATAATTCTGCGAGCCTGGTCGTGTTCAGACGTCATCATTCCAGCCAATTTGGCCGCCCCGGGGGCTGCACGACCGACTCGTTCCCCCTTCTAGACTCCCATCCGAACCCCTTCCCCATCCCAAAACAGCTCAAAACGCATGCTGAACCGCCTCGGATTTATACGTATCTGAACTAACTGTCCAGGCTCACCCAGAATCGAGCAACTTCATATGCTCCTTTTTTAACTCAATTTATCGCAGTTAATATTTTATATTGTGTTTGCAATATATTTTGGTATTATCAACGTGAGGTGATTGAAATGAAGAATCAGTCCAAACGTTTCCTAACCATCCTCGTCCCCCTTGTCCTTATAGCAGCCGCTTTGCTCGGCTTTTTCTGG
>DBFMRS010000132.1:0-6869 GCA_048387515.1 Collinsella sp. | reverse complement strand
GCGCCGGTTTGACCGGCCCGTCACGGGTCAATCTGCAGTGCGGCCCGAACCCCGTGAGGGCCGGCGCCTTTAGACGCGTGCCGGAAATCCAAGGGTTATACCCTAAGAGCAAACCACCCCTTTTAGGGGTGGTTTTGATTTGCCCAGATAAAACCTGCCAAAATGAACCTGTCCCTATTTGGCAGGTTAGCGGAGCTTGCTGGTCTCGAAGTACTCGGGGAACTGGTCCAGAACCTCGGTCTGGTTGCGGAACATCATATGCAGGTGCTTGCTGACCAAAAAGCTCGCTTCGATGGGGTCGCGACCGGCGATAGCGCGGCGAATCTGCTTGTGCTCGTTCACGATGTCCTGATTGTCGAGAACCTGCGTGGCGGCGCGCAGCCAGCGGAAGCGCTCCAGGTCGGCATTGGTCTCTTCGAGCCACGACCACACGGTGCTGCGACATGCGATGCTAAAAATCATGTGATGCATGAGGTTGTCGCTCAAAAAGAAGCCGATGCGATCCTCTTCGGCCATGGCCTTTTCCTGCAGCACGATGGCGCGGTCGAGCTGCTCGATGCCGGCCGACGTGGCGCGCGCACAGCACTCCACAATCACCTGCTTTTCCAGATGCTCGCGGATGTAACAGGCACTCTCGGCAAGGGTGAGGTTGATGGGCGAGACGTAGGTACCGCTCTGGGGCACGGTGCGCACCAGGCCTTCCTGCGCCAAACGAACCAAAGCCTCGCGCACAGGGGTGCGCCCCATATCTAGGTCGTCGCAAAGTTGCTTGACGCCCAGCTTTTCGCCCGGCTTGTAGTCCAGGTAGACGATTTTGCGTCGAATGGTGTGGTAGGACTGGTCCTGTAGGCTCGTTTCCTGCTCGCCGACGTGCATCGATTCTTCCATAGCGCCTCGCAACTGTTCTATCAAACTCATATGTCAGTTGTTAATTATGCCGCGAATCAGCTCTCCGCGGTGGGCAATTCGGCTGTTGCCTGAGAACTATTGCGGCATCTTAGTCTGTGTTTGCGCAAGGCTGTGCTCAATGTTGCCGTATCATAAGCCGTCGCAAACGTGAAATAGAAAGAAGGAATCCCATATGCAACTGGCAAATATCGTTCGCGAGCGCTGGAAAGGCGTCTTGTTCTGCCTGATCATTGCCATTCCCGCGACGTTGCTCGGCAAACAAATTGAGGTGGTCGGCGGTCCGGTATTTGCCATCCTCTTTGGCATGGTCCTGGCGCTCGTCTTTCCCAGGAAGCGTCGCGAACAGCTCGCCGCCGGCGTCACCTATACGTCCAAAAAAGTCTTGCAGTACGCGGTTATCCTGCTTGGCTTTGGCATGAACCTCTCCCAGATTCTGTCCAAGGGCGCCCAGTCGCTGCCGATTATCGTGGCGACGATCTCGACCTCGCTTGTCATCGCCTTTGTGCTCTGCCGCGTCATGAACGTACCGGGTAAGATCGCGACGCTTGTGGGTGTGGGTTCGTCGATTTGCGGCGGTTCGGCCATCGCTGCGACCGCGCCCGTCATCGATGCCGACGATCGCGAGATTGCCCAGGCCATTTCGGTCATCTTCCTGTTTAACGTTATCGCGGCGCTCGTGTTTCCGACGCTCGGCGGCATGCTCGGGCTGACCAACGAGGGCTTTGGCCTGTTTGCCGGCACCGCCATCAACGACACCTCGTCGGTAACGGCTGCGGCGAGCGCCTGGGACAGCATGCATCCCGGCGCCAATGTGCTCGAGAGCGCCACAGTGGTCAAGCTCACCAGGACGCTGGCCATTATTCCCATCACGCTGGTCCTCGCATGCTGGCAGATGCATCTGGCACGCAAGGCCGGCGGTGACGCCAAAAGCACGTTCTCGCTTAAACGTGCGTTTCCCATGTTTGTGCTGTTCTTTGTGCTGGCGAGCGTGATCACCACGGTGCTTCAGCTTCCCGCGTCCATCACGGCGCCCATCAAGGAGCTGTCGAAGTTCTTTATTGTGATGGCCATGGCGGCTATTGGTTTTAATACCGATATCGTCGAGCTGGTCAAAAAGGGCGGCAAGCCCATCGCGTTGGGCTTTTGCTGCTGGATTGGCATTGCGTGCATGAGTTTGGGAATGCAGCACGTGCTGGGAATCTGGTAGAGAAGTAGCTTATTCGCGTGCTGGCTGCCGGTGAGCGCAAGCCTTCGGTGGAGCGATAGGAGCTCTTGCGGGTATGGCTTGTCCGCAGGTTTATAAGTCCCGAAGAGCTCTTATCGCCCCGCCAGGATGGCGATGCGGGGCAACACCTATACTCGCAGGACGGCGCTTTCTGCCCTATAGTGTTTGGTGAGCAATATCGTTCAATTTTGAAACACTCGGTCGTGCGACCGTCGGCGGTTGCACGTCGCCGCGGACAGGGGCAAATCATGGATAGCAATGCTAAGCTGAACATCTTGACCGATGCCCTAGCTGCTGCCGGGGCCTCGGCATTGGCAATCGATGCGCGTGGGGACGTCGCGATCTCGACCATGAATGACGCGGCGCTTGAGCGGGATGTGGCGGCTTTTGTCGCTGAGCGTCTCGACCGTATAGGAGACGGCGCGCGTCTGGTTATGGGGCGTGAGGGTACGCGCCTGAGCCTGACCGTTCGCCCCACCGACAAAGAGGGCGGGAGGCTTTGGGTCGTTGTGGTCCGCGAGGTGCGCGGTGCCGCGGCGCATGCGGGCATCGAGTGGCTCAACGCCGACGAAGTTGAGGTCCGCTATGAATCGAGCGCATACGGCATCGTTGAGGGGGCGGCCTCGGTGGCTGTACCGGTTACCGAGAGCTATGCGCGCGGCGTGCCCCTTATGCTCGAGGGCGAGCTGGGAGCGGGTCAGGTCGAGATTGCCAAGCGCCTCTATCTGGATGGCCCTTTTGTCGATCAGCCCTTTGTTTCCGTCGCGCTCGATGAACTCACCGATCGCGGTTGGCGCCATGTGCTCAAAAGCTCCGAATCGCCGCTGTTCCAAACGGGGCTGACCCTTTGCATTGAGGGCTGGAATGCGGTTGGCCCCCAGCGCCTCCGCGAGCTGGTCTCCACGATGACCGACACCGCGTTGGCGACGCGCTGCCATGTGGTGCTGACGGCGAATGACATGCCGGGCGGCGGCGAAAGTGATCAAGCCGCCTTTGTGACCGAGCGCTTCGCCTGTGCGGTGAGCGTCGCGCCGGCAATCGCCGAGCAGGGAGCCGCGTCGACGAAGGTCGCGCGCTATTTGGAATATCTCGCTGATGCATTTGGGACGGCAGCGCCCACGCTGTCTGCCGCGGCGACGAAGACGCTCGATGCTTACCGCTGGCCGCGCAACTATCTGCAGCTCCGCGAGGTCTCGGAACGACTGTATATATTGGTGGGGACGGGCACGGTGGACCGCGCTGTGGCGGAGGAAGTGTTCGCCCAAGAGGACGTGATTAAGACCGCAACCTTTGGCGCCCCGACGCTTGAAAGTGACCTGTATATCCTGCGACCGCTGGCCGATACCGAGCGAGATATCGCGCATCTGGTTGTAGACCATCTCCACGGCAACCGAACCCGTGCGGCGGAGGTGCTGGGCATAAGCCGTACAACGCTGTGGCGCTTGCTGAAGGACGATGACCGTTGAGCGAGGCGCCCGTGACCGCACGCGACGCGTGTGCTACAGTCCAAAGCGTTATTGTTTCGATTTGGTTACGGCGTGCGAGGGCATATGGCTGAGACTTCAAAACCGAGCCGCAGAAGGCGGAGTGCCGCGCCGGTCAACCGACGCACAACATCGGTGACGTGGGGCAAACACGCCTCGGGGTTTGATGGCTCGTTCAAGCGCACTAAATACGGCTATCCTTCGGCAAGCGCCCGCTTGGCAATGCAGGCAGAGTCCTCGCTGTGGGGCCGCAAACGCGTGGTGGGCTCAAAGCTCAAGCACGACGGAACGCTCGGCTACATCAGCCGCGGGGCGGCTCGCCGCAGCGGGCTCAATCCCGCCGGCTGGCATCGCTACGTGCCGATCGTGGCCGCCGTTGCAGTGATCGTCATCGCGCTCGCTGCGCTCGGATATGCCGGCGGTGGCGCCAACTTGGACGCAATGTTTAAATCGCCCGAGCTCGCGCATGTGGGTACAGAAGTTGTCGAGGGCGCTCAGGCCCAGACGAGCGTCGCGCCCCAGCGCGGTATCGTTGCGGCGGCCTCCACCATCGCCGATGTGCAAAAGGACGAAGACAAGCAAGGCGACGACGTCGATGCGAATCAGACGAGCGAAACGACGACAACGGCGACGTCAATATAAGTTGCGAGTGGGGTAGCTAAAATAGCCTCGTCCAAAATTAGCTACCCCCGCTGACGCTCCTGCGCTACCTAACGTACACCACGTTGTCGCGGCGCGGTTTTGCCTCGGGTAGCGTGTCCTCGGCGTAGCCAAGAATGCAGTTACCGACACCGCGCAGGTTGCCGTCGGCGGGCAGGCCCCAGCTGGCCAGCAGCTCCAGGCCCTCGGGCGAGTCAAAGACCTCATGCGCGCGGTGAATCCAGCACGAATCGACACCCAGTGCATAGGCGGCGTTGAGCAAGTTGCCCATGGCGAGCGAGCCGTCTTCCAGATGTGTGGGCACGCTGCGGTCAACCAGCACCACCACAACGGTCTTGGCGCCATAGAAGGGGTCGCTGTTGCCGTCCATGACCTGGGCGTTGAGCTGTGAGAGACGCTCGACGGTCGCGGGGTCGGTGACGGCGACAAACGTCACCGGCTGGCGGCCCATGCCGCTCGGTGCATATTGGCCGGCTTCGATAATCCGTGCAAGCTTTTCGGCCTCGACGGGACGATTGCTGTATTTGCGGCAGCTGCGGCGGTGAATGAGTGCTTCGATAGTCTCCATGGTGTCTCCTTGCGGTGGCGTTGCAGATGCCCCGTTCATACCCGTCGGGCTTAAACGATAGACGGTCAATTGCCCGGCCAAAAGGATAGATTCCAATTGGGAAAGTAGGTTTGCATAAAAGTACCTTCAGAATGTGACAAACAAATGGGATGGTTAAACGTTTTATCCCGTCTACCCTGCGCTTTTTTACCACTTGCCTAAATGACGAACGCATAACCTTTGATAAAGGTTTTACTAAAGGAGTACCAACGTTTATCAATGCGCCGTGGTGGCGCCGGGCCAGGAGGTAACATCATGTTCCAGGCTGGAGATGTCGTCGAGACCGATTTCGAAGGATTTCTGAAGCTGCTGCGTTCCAAGACGCGCGCTTTCGTGTCGATCAACGATCACGAGTACTACATCACGCACACCGATGGCTATTGGCGTGTTCAGGATTGCGAGGCCCTCAACGACAAGGGCCACTTTACTGACTGCTCCGAGCTGGTCAACACGGTCTGCGAGGTCGTCGAGCTGCCGTGGATTGCCGGCAAGAGCCTGCATGACAGCTTCTCGGGTGCTACGGTCTATGAGGCCGTCGCTGCTTAACAGCCAACACTCGATATTCTCTCGCAACCGCCGGCGCCGCCCCCGCGCCGGCGGTCTTTTTTGTCGATATGCTTATGTAGAGCCGACCATAAACAACGAGCTTGTTGACGATAGTCAAAACTCGGACTAATGTAGAGATATTAATTGGTCAAAACTCGGACTATCGAATGGTGGGAGAGATGAATAGTGCAGTTAGCCCGGTCGATTTCGACCGGATGCTCAACGGGCTTGACCGTATCTATTCGGAGTTCGCGCGCGCCTGCGGTCTTTCGGACTGCGCCTATTGGATGCTCGTCGACACCAGCACGGCGGGCGGCAGTATTGCCGTAAGCCGTCTGACAAGCGAATGGTTCTACAGCAAGCAGACCATCAACTCGGCAATTAAAACCTTGACGGCGCGGGGCTTCGCAACGTTGGAGTTTGCCGAAGGCAGTCGTAAGAACAAGGTTGTGAGCCTGACCGAAGAGGGCAGGCGATTTGCCGAGCGTTATGCGCTGCCGGCACTCAAGGCCGAGCAGCGAGCCTTTGGCGCGCTTGAGCCATGTGAGCAGCGCGAGATTATGCGCTTGATCGGCAAATTCTCTCAGGTGCTCGGCGATGAGTGCGATGCCTTTAAGCAGCATATCGCTGCCGAGAGCCAAGCCGAGAATCAAGGTGAGGGGGAGTCGTGCGACTGTTAATGAGGTTTCTAAAGCCATATCGAGGGCTTGTCGCAGTGACGCTGCTGGTGCTACTGGTGGATAACGTCGGTACGCTGTTGGTTCCCACGATGCTGGCGAACATGGTCAACACCGGTATTACCACGGGCGATGTCGACTACATTTTACGCAACGGCCTATACATGTTTATCGCGACCAGCATGGCTAGCGGCGGCACAGTGCTGGGCTGCTATCTTTCGGCGCGCCTGGCCGCCAACGTGGCTTGCGATATCCGCAATGCCGTGTACGACAAATCGCTCGAGCTCGCGGCCAGCGATTTTGAGCGCTTTGGCACCGGATCGATGATCACGCGCTCGCTCAACGACATCAACGTGATTCAGCAGGCGATTCTGCAGACGATTCAGCTGGTGCTGCCCGTGCCGTTTTTGGCCGTCGCGGGCATCATTTTTGCTTGGTTCATCGATCCCGCCATGGGAACGCTGCTGGGCGTGGTGGTTGCGATTGTGCTGGTGGCGGCGGTCTTTACGGTGGCTAACGCCGCGCCGATTTTTATGCGCCTTCAGAGCTTTATCGACCGTATGAACGTGGTGCTGCGCGAGAACATCGTGGGCGTTCGCGTCATCCGCGCTTTCAATAAGGAGCGCCACGAGGAGCAGCGCCTGGACGAGGTATTTAGCGATTACGCGGACAACGCCATTAAGGTCAACCACCTGTTTGTGGGGCTCGACAGCTCCAGCTTCTTTTTGATGAACATCGCCGAGGTAGCGGTGCTGTGGGTG
>DBFMRS010000131.1:0-21666 GCA_048387515.1 Collinsella sp. | reverse complement strand
CCCTATTCTTCTTTCCGGACATGCCGTCCTCCGATCTCCCGGGGCCGGCCGGTCCGGCCCTCAGGGTATCGGGTTCCCACATTCATCCGCACATGTGCGGATGAATGTGGGAGGTGTTCGGATAAAGTTGATAATCAAGGGCACCTTTGTGGTGGTTTTTCAGTTTGCCAACGATATGTGAACGGCTAAAAAAGTCTGCTATACTCTTTCCCGCTGTCCCCATCGTCTAGCGGCCAAGGACGCCACCCTTTCAAGGTGGATATCGCGGGTTCGAATCCCGCTGGGGGCACCATTTAAATTAAGAAGCCCGTTACCCCCGCGGTGACGGGCTTTTTGCTACCGATATGCCGGGATTCGAACCCGACAGGGTGCGGAGCTGAGGAAACGCGCAAGCGTTTTCCAGCGCAGCACGCAAGGAGCGAAGCGACGAAGCGGAAGCGGGCGGCGCCAGCCGCACGCGGATATCCCGCTGGGGGCACCATTTAAACTGAGAAGCCCGTTGCTCTCGCGGTGGCGGGCTTTTTGCTATCCATGTGCCGGGATTCGAACCCGACAGGGTGCGAATCCCGGCATCATCGCAAGGCCTGTGGGCAAAAAATAGCAAATATGAGTACTGTTACCATTTTAGTAACAGCGATTTCATGCCATCAGAAGGCGATTTAGACGCCAGGGGTCCTACGGCGGAAGAATTGCAAGCGTTTATCAGCTAAGTACTTGGACATATGTTGTGTAACACTGCATATTTTGCAAAAAGATAATGCTACAGGACTTGTGACAGTACTCATATTTGACGTTTTTTGCCCACGACCCCTCATTACGCGGGCGAATCAGTTGCAAAACGGGCTTCAAAGCGTCCTTCGCAAACAAAAACCGGGGCCCGCATGATGCGGACCCCGGCTCAATACCGTAACGATATGTCAGTTACGCTCTACACGTAGAACAGGATGTCGTCGTAGGTCGGGACCGGCCAGTAGTCGGCGGCCACGATCTCCTCCATTGCGTCCACGGCGGCACGCAGCGCATCCATAGCGGGAACGACCTCGTGCGCGTACACGTTGGCCTGCTCCTGGCCATCGAGAGCCTCGGCCTTCTGATGCACGACGTCGAGCGCCTTGATGGAGTCGTTGATGGCAGTGATACCGTTGCAGAGCTTGTTGAGCGTGTTCTGCTCGCACTGCATGGCGGCCTCAGCACCGGCGGCACGAATAGTCTCAAGGCCCTTAGCGACCTTGGTGGCATAGGCGGTAATGACCGGGCGATAGGTACGACGCGCCTCGCGAACCATCGTGGTGGCCTCGATGTTCATGAGCTTGTTGTACTTCTCGAGCTTGCAGTCGTAGCGGCACTGAGCCTCGGCCTTGGTCAGAACACCCGTCTCCTCAAAGAGCGCAATGGCCTTATCGGAAACAAAGGCGGGCAGGGCGTCGGCCGTGGTCTTGTTGTTGGCAAGGCCGCGCTTCTTGGCCTCGACGGGCCACTCATCGGAGTAGCCGTCACCGGAGAACAGGATGCGCTGGTGATCGGTCAGCACCTTCTTGCAGTACTCGAGCGCGGCGTCCTGGAACTCATCCTCGGGCGTACCCTCAAGCGCGTCGGCGAAGGACTTGAGCGACTTGGCCACGGCGGCATCAAGCACCAGGTTGGAGTCGGAGACGTTCTGCTCGGAGCCGCAGGCACGGAACTCGAACTTGTTGCCGGTGAAGGCGAACGGGGAGGTGCGGTTGCGGTCGGTGTTGTCCTGCATCAGCTTGGGCAGGGTATCGGCGCCCAGGTCGAGCACGCCGCGCGTGGCATGGACGGAAGCCTTGCCATCGATGATCTTCTCGACGACCTCGGTAAGCTGGTCGCCCAGGAAGATGGACATAATCGCCGGAGGAGCCTCGTTGGCACCCAGACGATGGTCGTTGCCGGCCGAGGCAACGGAGGCACGCAGGAGCTCCTGATAGTTATCGACGGCCTCGATCACCGCGGTGAGGAAGACGATGAACTGCAGGTTGTCGAGCGGGGTGTCGCCCGGATCGAGCAGATTCTCGGACTCGGTGCCAAGCGACCAGTTGTTGTGCTTGCCCGAACCGTTGATGCCCTCGAAGGGCTTCTCGTGCAGCAGGCAGACCAAGTCGTGGCGGGAGGCGATGAGCTTCATCTTCTCCATCATGACCAGATTCTGGTCGATGGCCTCGTTGACTTCGCCATAGACGGGGGCAAGCTCATGCTGGCAGGGTGCGACCTCGTTGTGCTTGGTCTTGGCGGGAATGCCAAGCGCCCACAGTTCATCGTCCAGGTCCTTCATATAGGCCGAGACGGTGGGGCGGATAGCGCCAAAGTAGTGCTCCTCGAGCTCCTGGCCCTTGCATGGAGCAGCACCAAAGAGGGTGCGGCCGGTAATGACCAGGTCCTTGCGCTTGCGATAGGCGTCCTTCTTGATCAGGAAGTACTCCTGCTCGTCGCCCACGGAAGGAACGACCTTCTTGGGGGTCTTGCCAAACAGCGCCAAAACGCGCTTAGACTCACGCGAGAGCGCGGTCATGGAACGCAGCAGCGGGGTCTTCTTGTCCAGGGCCTCGCCCGTGTAGGAGCAGAAAGCCGTGGGGATGCACAGGACGTCGTCCTTGATAAAGGCGGGGCTAGTGGGATCCCAAGCGGTGTAGCCACGGGCCTCGAAGGTAGCACGCAGGCCGCCGTTGGGGAAGCTGGAGGCATCGGGCTCGCCCTGGATGAGGTTCTTGCCCGTAAACTTGGTAATGGCGGTGCCGTCGTGGTTGGGCTCCAGGAAGCTGTCGTGCTTCTCGGAAGTAATGCCCGAAAGCGGCTGGAACCAGTGCGCATAGTGCGTCGCACCCTTGGAGATGGCCCAGACCTTCATGGCATGGGCAACGGCGTTGGCCACATCCAGGTCGAGCGGCTCACCGCCCTCGAGGGTTGCAGCAAGGCGCTTCCAAATGTCCTTGGGGAGGTAGTCCTTCATGACTTCCTCAGAGAACACCATGGTCCCGAAGCGGTCAGTAAGTTCGGCCATACGGAACTCCCTTCGTATCGGCACCGCGTGAGAAGCGGTGTTGATTACTAACGAACGAGTCATAGCTTAGACTCGCCGTGTTTCCGCGACATTACCGTTATGTTGCTGTCGCGAAACCAATCAATGAGGTTACCCTATCGAGGCGGTGTTGCCACCCTCAACAGCCAATCAACTGCATAAATTGCAGACCTCTCTCCATGGTTTAAGGGTAGTCAATTTGGGATGGAGCTCTATTAACTGGTATTTTGCATCAGATACCAGTCTTTATAGTCCGTGCCTAGATTAGCCGCTCTGTTATAGAGAAAGCCGATAGCAAGGCATCTTTGATTGGTATCCTCAAATAGCGAGTGAAACTCCACCGTGGCACAGTGGTGCTGTAGAATCCTTACAACACATCACACTATTACGTATCTAGAGGAGCACGATATGCGCGTCGACGAGGTTTTTAAGCAGGCAGCATCCCAGGGCACCGCACCCGTTTCGTTTGAGATGTTCCCGCCCAAGGGCGAGCTGACCCTCGACACGGCTCGCGAAGTGGCAGGCAATCTGTGCAAGCTTTCGCCGAGCTTTGTCTCGGTCACCTGCTCGGCCGGCGGCTCGGGCAACGGTGCCACCACCGCCCCCATCGCGCATATGATTACGAGCGAATTCGATACACCCTCGGTGGCACACCTTACCTGCGTGGGCCGCTCGCACGCCGATATCGCCGCCAAGATCGACGAGTATCGCACCGCCGGCGTTGAAAACATCCTGGCCCTGCGTGGTGATCTTCCCGCTGGCGCGACTGAGGACGACAAGCCCGCCTCGGACTACGCCTACGCCCGCGACCTCATCCCCGAGCTCGTCGACGCCGGCTTTTGCGTGGGCGCCGCAGCCTACCCCGAGGGCCACATTGCCTGCGAGGACCTCAACGTCTCGGTCGAGCACCTCAAGCAAAAGCAAGATGCCGGCGCAAGCTTCTTTGTGACACAGCTCTTCTTTGATAACGAGTGCTTCTATCGCTTCCGCGAGCTTGCCGACAAGGCCGGCATCACCGTGCCCATTACCGCGGGCATCATGCCGTTTATGGGCAAGTCGCAGATCAGCCGCATGGTCTTTATGTGCGGCGCGTCGCTGCCCTCCCCCGTCATCAAGATCCTCGCCAAGTACGAGAACGACCCCGAGAGCCTGCAGACAGCCGGTGTAGATTATGCTGCTCGTCAGCTTTGCGACCTTAAGGAGCACGGCGCCGACGGTCTGCACCTGTACACTATGAACCGTCCTGCAATCGCCGCGACCATTATGGAGCGCCTGGGGTAATGGAAAAACCGCACGTCGATACAACCGTTGTTGAAGTGCCGGCCGACCTTGCGTCGCCGGCGCTTTACCGTATCGACGCTGCCCACCACCCTCGTGTCGACCGTGCCGAGATGCTGCGGTATCTGGGCTACGGCGGCCAGCAGATTGAGCCCGAGCTGTCACGACGAATTGAGCTTGTGGTCGAGCGCCTAGAGCTGGATATCGAGCCCCGCGGCGTGCGACGCGTGTTTGCCGTCGATGCCACGGGCGTTGACGAGCAGGGCGAGCCCTGCATCCGCTTGGTTGGCACCAATGTTGAGCTGCGGGGTCGTGATATCTATCGCCACCTTAAGGACGCCCGCCTGGCGGCGCTCATGGCATGTACCCTCGGGATGTCTGCCGAACGCCGTCTGCGAACCACCGGAGCTCAGCAACCCCTGGAAGGCGCCGTGCTCGACGCCGCATGCTCTGCCTATGTAGAAGCCGCCGTTGAGCAAATGGACCAGCAGGTCAAGACGGACGCCGCCGTTCATGGGCTCGCCGGCAACTGGCGCTTTAGTCCCGGCTATGGCGACTGCCCGCTCTCGGCCCAGCGCTCGATCGTCAATGCGCTCAACGCCACGCGGCTCATCGGCCTGACCGTCACCCCCACCAGCCTGCTCATGCCCACCAAGAGCGTGACCGCGGTGATCGGCCTGTTTGACGGCGAAGTCCACGACGCCCAGAGCCGCCCCACCTGCAATATCTGCCGCATGCGTGAGCACTGCCGCTTCCGCGCCGCCCACACCACCTGCTATTCCAGCCATTAGGAGCCATCGATGTTTACTCCGCTTATCACTCATGATCTGGACGGTGCCGCGCTGGCGGCACCCGTCAATGCTGCGCACTGCAACGGTGCCGCGTACAAAACGCGCACGATCGATGACCTTCGCATTAAGGACGATCGCCTGCGTGCCGCCATCGAGGGCACCGGGCACCTGCTGTTTGACGGCGGCATGGGCACCATGTTGCAGGCCGCCGGCATGAAGGCAGGCGCCCTGCCCGAACTGCTCAACTTTGAGGAACCCCGGGTCATCACCGATATCCAGCGTCAGTACGTCGAAGCTGGCTGTGACGTGATCACCGCCAACACCTTTGGCGCCAACGCCCACAAGCTCGACGGCGCCGCCACCGTGGCAGACGTCTTTGCCGCGGCAGTCACCTGCGCCCGCGAGGCCGGCGCCCGCTACGTCGCCGGCGACATCGGCCCCATCGGCGCCCTGCTGCGCCCCCTGGGCACCCTCAGCTTTGACGAGGCCTACGACCTCTTTGCCGAGGAGGTGCGCGCCGGCGTCGCTGCGGGCGTCGACCTCTTTATTATCGAGACCATGACCGACCTGGCCGAGATCAAGGCGGCAGTCCTCGCCTGCCGCGAGAACTCCGACCTGCCCGTCTTTGCCACTATGACCTTTGAGGAAGACGGCCGCACCTTCTTGGGCACGAGCCCCGAGGTCGCCGCCATCACCCTCGACGCCATCGGCGCCGACGTCCTGGGCATCAACTGCAGCCAGGGCCCGGCCGAGCTCCGAGGGCTCGCCGCGCGCATGCTCACCGTCACCGACAAGCCCGTTATGGTGCAGGCCAATGCGGGACTGCCCCGCGTGGACGATGACGGCAATACCGTCTTTGATATCCAGGCACCCGAGTACGCCGAGGCCGTCGCCGGCATGATCGAGGACGGCGTGAGCGTTGTGGGCGGTTGCTGCGGCACCACGCCGGCGCACATGGCGGCCTTGCGCACGCTTATCGACAACCACACGCCCAGCCCGCGCCACCGCAAGCCCAGCATGTCGGTCACGAGCGCCCAGACGGTCGTGGACCTCCCCTGCGACGGCCACAAGATCGCCGTCATCGGCGAGCGCATCAACCCCACCGGCAAAAAGCGCCTGCAGCAGGCCCTGCGCGACGGCGACCTGGACTACGTCGTGAGTCAGGGCATCAGCCAGCAGGAGCAGGGCGCCGACATCCTGGACGTCAACGTGGGCCTGCCCGAGATCGACGAGGTCAAGGTCATCCAGCAGGCCACCGAGCAGCTCCAGGGCTCCACGCTGCTGCCGCTGCAGATCGACTCCACCGACCCCGCAGCCGTCGAGGCCGCCGTGCGCCGCTACGCCGGCAAGCCCATCATCAACTCGGTCAATGGCAAACAACAGATCATGGATGAGATCTTTCCGCTGGTGGCCCACTACGGCACCAACGTCGTCGGCCTTACGCTCGACGAGGGCGGCATCCCCGATACCGCCGAGGCCCGCTTCGCCATCGCCGAGCGCATCGTGGCCGAGGCCGCCCATTACGGCATCGGCCCGGACCGCATCCTCATCGACTGCCTGGTCATGACCGCCTCGACCAACCAGCGCCAGGCTGAGCAGATTCTACGTGCCATGTCTCTGTGCAAGGAGCGCCTGGGCGTCAAGTGCGCACTCGGCGTATCGAACATCAGCTTTGGCCTGCCCGCGCGGCCGCTGCTGGGCTCGGTCTTTTTGGCCGCCGCCTTTGGTGCAGGTCTGGATGCCCCCATCATGAACCCGGGTTCCAAGCGCTTTATGGATACCGTCTACAGCTGTCGCGTCCTGAGCGTTGAGGACGAGGGCTCGACCGGATACATCGAGCGCTACGCCGGCTGGACCGATCCGTACAAGATCGCCGCGAACCCGGCGGCGGCTCAGGCAGTATCGACCGACACTGTGCCCGCTGCTGGCACCGACGGCAACGACGACCCCATCCGCCACATGGTCGTCTCGGGCCGCAAGGGCGAAATCGCGGCCGAGACCGAGCGTCTGCTGGCAGATCACGACGCCATGGACCTCATCAACAACCACTTTATCCCCGCCCTCGACGAGGTTGGCGTCCTCTTTGACCAGGGCAAGTTCTTCTTGCCGCAGCTCATGGCCTCGGCCGAAGCCGCACGCGTGGGCTTCGACACCATCAAGCGCCTGATGCCCGCCGGCGAGATTGCCGACAAGGGTAAGATCTGCGTGGCCACCGTTAAAGGTGACATCCACGATATCGGTAAGAACATCGTTAAGATGCTGCTCGATAACTACGGCTATACCGTCTTTGATCTGGGTCGCGACGTCGATCCGCAGGAGGTGCTCAAGACCGTCAAGGAGCGCGACATTAAGCTCGTCGGCCTTTCGGCGCTTATGACCACCACGGTCGTCGCCATGGAGGAGACCATCAAGCTACTTCATGCCGAGGTCCCAGGCGTCAAGATCATCGTGGGCGGCGCCGTGCTCACCCCCGAATACGCCAAGCAGATCGGCGCGGACTACTACGCCAAGGACGCCGCCGAGAGCGCGCGCATCGCCGAAGAGGTCTTTGGGCAGTAACACAACGGAAACAACCGAGCACCAAAACGTGCCGCACGCGCCACTTGGCACGTGCGGCACGTTAGAATAGATAAGACTATGCTCGTTTTGGCAGATAGGAGCGCAAGGATGGCGATCACGCCCGCAGAAATCGCGGAAACCCGCGGCATGGTTGAGGAACAGAACCTCGACATCAGGACCATCACCATGGGTGTTTCGCTCATGGGTTGCGGTGACGAGAACCTCGACCGCATGTGCACGAAGATCTACGACCACGTGACGCACACGGCTGAGCATCTGGTCGAGACCGCCGAGAACCTCGAGCGCGAGTACGGTATCCCCATCGTCAACAAGCGCGTTTCCGTCACCCCGGTGGCGCAGATCGCCGCATGCTGCAAGGATGAGGACCTCACCCCCATCGCGCATGCCCTCGACCGCGCGGCCGAGACGCTCGGCATCGACTACCTGGGCGGCTTCTCCGCACTCGTCCAGAAGGGCATCGGCGACGCCGACCGCCGCGTCATCCAGTCCATCCCCCAGGCGCTCGCCACCACGAGCCGCGTCTGCTCCAGCGTCAACGTCGCCAGCCTGCGCGCCGGCATCAACATGGACGCTGTGCTCATGGCCGCCCAGACCATCATCGATGCCGCCAAGCTCACGGCCGACCAGGATTCCGTTGGCGCCTCCAAGTTTGTCTGCTTTGCCAACATGGTCGAGGACTCCCCGTTTATGGCGGGCGCCGTCCACGGCGGTGGCGAGGCCGACGCCGTCATCAACGTTGGCGTCTCGGGCCCCGGCGTTATGGCCGCAGCCCTGGAGACGCTCCCCGACTCCGCCTCGATGATGGAGGTTGCCGAGAAGATTAAGCAGACCGCCTTTAAGATCACCCGCGCCGGCGAGCTCATGAGCCGCGAGGCCGCCCATCGTCTGGGTGTCGAGAAGGGCATTGTCGACCTGTCGCTGGCTCCCACGCCTGCCATTGGCGACTCCGTCGCGCGCATCCTCGAGATCATCGGCGTGGGCACCTGCGGTGGCCCGGGCACGACCTGCGCACTCGCCATGCTCAACGATGCCGTCAAGAAGGGCGGCGTCATGGCCAGCTCCAGCGTGGGCGGTCTCTCGGGCGCCTTTATCCCCGTGTCCGAGGACGCCGGCATGATCGCAGCCGTCGAAGCCGGCGCGCTTTCGCTCGAGAAGCTCGAGGCCATGACCTGCGTGTGCTCCGTTGGCCTGGACATGATCGCCATCCCCGGCGACACCCCGATCGAGACCATCGCCGGCATCATCGCCGACGAGATGGCCATCGGCGTCATCAACAACAAGACCACGGCCGTCCGCGTGATCCCCGCCATCGGCAAGGGCGTGGGCGACTGCGTCGAGTACGGCGGCCTGTTCGGCCGTGCGCCCATCATGCCGGTGAACCCCAACGCCGGCACCGTGCTTGCTCACCGTGGCGGACGCTTCCCGGCGCCGCTGAACTCGCTCAAGAACTAGCTGAGGGGTTCGGGCGAGGAGTCCCGAGGAGGGCAAATATATAAGGTCGCCTGCTCGGACAGTCCTGACTCGCACGGAGAGCACATTAAGTGCTCTCCGGCTCGTGCGGAACTCGCGATCGACCTTATATATTTGCCCTCCCCGGGACTCCCGCACAACGGGATCTCAGTTGGGTTCTATCCCGTATGGCAGTCGCTTCGCTCCTGCCCGCCTTGGTTGTGAGGGCGGTTTGGCGTTGGAACGGTTCTTTTCTGATATATGCTGGTTGCGGCTCTTCTTTTGGGAGGAGTCGCTTTTTTGTTGCTAGGAGGTTAGCCCGTGGTTGATGGGGATGCTCGCTCTGAGCTTCTTTCTGCGGATTGGAATGGCGAATGGATGCGCCTGCAAGCTGGTCGGCATCGGGCTGATGATTCTTTTGAGTGGGATAAGCGGGCTCGGCATTTTCGGCCGTTGGAGACTGCCCCTTATGCTCGGGATTTTATAAAGCTGTTGGCGCTTGAGCCCGGCGAGTCGGTGCTTGATATGGGGTGTGGGGCTGGGTCGATTGCTATTCCGCTTGCTCAGGCTGGGCATTCCGTGATTGCTGCCGACTTCTCTCCTGCCATGTTGGGCACGCTTGATGCCGGCATTGAGTACTATGAGCTCGAGGATCGCATTACGCCGCTTGAGCTTGCTTGGGATGATGATTGGGATTTGGTTGGCCCGGTCACGAAAGCGGTAGATGTTGCCTTTGCCAGTCGGTCGGTTACGACGACCAATCTAAAAGGTGCGCTTGCCAAGCTTGATCGTACGGCTCGTCGGCGTTGTGCTGTCACGATGGTCGCCAACTCCAGCCCGCGCTATGACCTGCACCTGATGAACGCCATCGGCGCCTCGGTTACCTGCAGTAATGGCTTTGTGTATGCTTTTAATATCCTCATTCAGATGGGTGCCCTGCCGCAGGTTACGTACTTTGAATCGCCCCGTCGCGACACCTTCGATAGCCTTGAGGCGGGCGTAGCAGATTTTTCCCGTATGCTCGAGCATGGCAACGAGGATAAGATCGACCGCCTGCGCGACTACATCGCTCAACACATGATTGAGAATCCCCGTGCCGGCGAGCCGGGCTCCAAGGGCGTGCCGCAGGGACGCTACATGCTCGACCACGTCCGCAAGGTCCGTTGGGCGTTTATTGCATGGGAGCCGGTCTCTGCGCCCAGCTCATAGCCTGTTCGCAGCCCGCACTGCCCACTCACTCGGCATCCGCATTCTTTTTGAACTGGGCAAACGCGCTCCACACCGCACCGTTCCTGCGCTATCGTGGGACAGCTCAGTAAATTAAGGCCCCGTCGCGGGGCGCCCCATACATAGAAAGCGAGAACCCATGGCACTGACAGGAGCACAGGTCAAGCAGCTTCGCAGCATGGCCCATCACCTCAACCCCGCCATCATCATCGGTAAGTCCGATGTCAACGAGGGCACCGTCGAGCAGACGGTCGCCTATCTGGAGAAGCACGAGCTCGTTAAGTGCTCCGTGCTCGATGGCTCCAGCCTTTCCGCCCGCGAGGCCGCCGAGGAGCTCGCCGAGCGTTGCCACGCCGAGGTCGTCCAGGTCATCGGCCGCAAGTTCTCACTGTATCGCGAGTCCTCGCGCAAGGACATCGAGAAGATCAAGCTCGTCTAAGAGCCAATGATCCGGCGATCCAACACATAGCAAGCTTACGGGTGCCCAAGTACTTCGGGCGCCCGTTTTTTATCGCTCGACCAGCACGCGATTGAGCCGCCCCTCCACCAAGCGCTCGTATAGACGCCGCGTCTCGGGCTCGGGCACGCCATTGACCTGCTCCCTCAGGTGGTGCATATGCCCGCTGTACAGCTCGACGATATCGCGCCGCCGCCCCGCCGCACTGTAGACGCGCATGGCGCAGCGCACCATATCCTCACGCGCCGTTTCCTGTCGAAGCCCCGACTCCGCCAGCCAAATCGCCGACTGCAGATCGTTTTCTTCTAGAGCGGCATTTGCTCCCTTAATCATGCAATCGATGTACTTTGACTGCATAATGCGCCGCATGCGCAAAAAGTAGGTGGGATTACAGCCATTGGGAACATACAGCGGTCCGGCATAAAGCTGCTCAATCTTAAGGCACAGCTCAACTAAATGGGGCCCGCGCGCACCCGTGCGATTTCCCAAAACCTCGCGGCTTATCTGGTCAAACAGCCGTACATCGGTCTTGACGTAGTCGCCGTTGAGCCCAATGCATTCATTTTGGATGAGCACGCACGACTTGCCATCCGGCGTCGGTCCCAAAGCCGACCGCAAGCGCGATATCGTCGAGTACAGGTTGTTGCGGGCGCTATTAAACTCGGCATGGGGCCACAGCTCCATGGCCAGCGTCTCACGATCGACGAGCGCATCCATGCCCAGCGCAAGCCGCTCGGCAAGCGTCGCCGCCTTCTTGCGACGCCACATTTTGTCCGTGATGGGAAACCCATCGCGCTCGGCGCGAAACGCACCAAACATGCGAATCTCGATATGGTCGATGGTATCAACGGCTTCAACCTCGCCGGTCTGGAATAGGCGCTCGCCCTCCCCTTCCAAATCGTCGCGCAGCGAATACCGCGATAGCTCGCGCACGGGAAGCTTCTTGCGTATCCTGCCCGCCGGCTCGCCCAGACAATGCATGGCAAGGCGCGCAAAGAGCCGATACGATGGCTCTAGAATCCCCGCACGATTCATGGACATCCAGGCCGCAAGATCGCTATCTCGTCCCGCGCACGCCAAATGCAGCGCCACCATCCAGGCTTCTGCGCCACCAACCTGCGTCTGGCTTATATCGAGTAGCTCCGCTTCCTCGCGTACCGAAACCATCGACGTGTTACGCAGATACGCTGCGCGCTCCAGCAGCAATGCGTTATCGCGCATGTACGCAATCGACTCCTCGGCAAGTTTAAGCACTTGGACCGCACGGAACTTTGCATTAACCGGCCGTCCCTCTGCCAGCGACTGCCAACCTTCTAGCAACAGGCCAAACAGCTGAATCTGGTTGTCGCGCATGCGCACGGCAAAACGATCGAGCTCGTTGAACGCCGCATCGTCGGTTACCGGCAAGCCGGAAAGGAGCCGCCGTGCCGCCAACACCATGCGCACCCAGATAGCCATCGCCTTAAGCCCACGTACGTCGAGCGCCTCCCGCACCACCGTCATCTCGTCGTCGCGCTCGTCGGTTCCCGCAAACGACCCATCAAAGAGCTCCACCAGCATGCTATCGGCCCGTATAACAATCCCCGCGATGTCGAGCTCGCAGTCGTAGGCCCTGCTCGTTTTGAGCTGCTGTAGAACGCCGCCGTCATTTCCCCGCTCGGTCAGACAGCGCTTGACCTCGATATGCGCAGACAACATATCGAGTGCGGTATGGGATGTCTCGATTTCTGGCACGGCCAGATTCGTAGGAAGCCCAAGCCCGTTGTCCCCATAGCAAACAGCCGTCAGTGTCTGGGCCACCCTCCATGAAACAGGGTCTATTTCGCAGGCCGCCCGTTCGCCCCCGCGCTCGATGACCGATGCCATATAGCGGGCGAGCTTTGTGTTGGACACGCTGACCGCTGCCAGATATACGCCAAGCGCCTCGGCAGGCGTTGGCTCTGGAGCCGGATCGTCAGCGTCGATCGTGCCCAGCGCTGCTCGGCAGATATCGGCCCCGTGCCCCGTCAGAGCAAGATCGACCCCATACTGCCCAGCAAGTTCAAGAACCGCCTCACGGTCCAAAAAGGCGTCCGCCAGGCCCATCGCCGCATCGCATCGGCCCGCCTTAAGCAAAATCCGGGCCGCCCTCGGAACAAGTTCGGGGCGAACCTCGGCCACCAACTTACGCAAGCGCAAGCGTCCGTTATCCTCCGTGCCCAGACACGTAAAACTCCGCTCGGCGGGGTCCAAGCCAAAGATCGGGTAGTCGCGTACAAAGTAGGACTGGTCGACCATCGACAACCTTACCCCGCAAGCCTCGAGTTCTGCGATATTGCCCTCGCCCATCAAAACCATGAGACATGCCACGCAAAACAGCGCATTATTGTCGAGCGAAGCCAGATCGGCAAGTGCCGCGCCATATACGTTGACAATCTCGTTTTCGAGCAGACCGGCTACGTCACCTTGGCCATACAGACCCGTCTGCAATGCCGAAACGAGCTCGGGCACGCCCTGCGTGAGCTGATAAAAGTCGAGCGATGTGCTGATCGAAAACGCCGATGCCCATGCCGAATACTCATAGGCATGCACCTTGAGCATCTGCGCATTGATCTTAACCGAATCGCCCAGCCCATGAATCAGCTGACGATTTGAAGGACGGCAGGAGATAAAGACCCCTACCCCCATAGCGCGCAGGCCGCGAATCCTGTCGATGAGGTCTTCGGTATCGTGCTGATCGAGGTTTGGCACATTATCAATCGCGATAAGGGAGTGCGGTTTGTCTTTGAGTTCTTCGGTAACCACCTCGAGCTGCATAAACACCTCGCGCCCAGTGGCGCGATCGGCCTCGATAATCCGCACGGGGCCTCGCGTCGGGTCGCATTTAACCTCATGGGTGTACTGCAGCAGCACCGAGGTCTTCCCAAACCCGTCGGGCGCATAAAGAACCACGATGCCGGCCTTTCGGCCCTTGGCAATAAGCTCATTCATCAAGCGTTCGCGTCGCACCATATAGCCTCCGCCCAGCGGCATCAGCTCGAGGTCGTCTATACCGCTCAAATCGTTTACCATGCCCGCTCCTCAACTCGACCGTATGGACACTGTAGCCGCAAGACCATACAAGCCGCGCTATGAATAGAGCGACCTTGTGTTTTAGGTTGTCTTTTGGTACGCAAGCGGCAAGTTTTTGTACAGCGAGGGCCGATTGTTATTAATCCCCCGACTAATCGGTCTTTAAGCAGGTAAATGAGCTTGTCAGCTTGTCCCATCTAAGCGGCAGTGTAACGCAGATGAACTAGGTTCAGCCATGTCATTCAACTCGCCTAGCACCCGCTACCGTCTACGACCTTCTAGTGGCATTTTTGCATAGAATCTGGTATGGAATGAATCAAGCTGTTGGGCATCCGGCATTCGTCAAGCTTGCGGCAAGTTTTTGGTCAAATGGGCAAAAAGGGATAACAAAAAGGCCCCCGCAAAGCGGAGGCCTTAGGCAAGGCTATGTCGAGGTGCAGGATTCGCGCTACTCGCAGAGCGAAAGGGCGGCCTCGTCGGCAACGACAACGCAGTTGGTGTGCAGCTGCAGGATCGAAGCCGGGCACTCGGGCGTAACCGGACCATAGCACATGTCATGCACGGCCTGAGCCTTGGCCTCGCCGTTGGCGACGACCAGGATCATGCGGGCATACATGATGGTCTGGGTACCCATGGTGTAGGCCTGACGGGGAACATCGTCGATGCTGTCGAACAGGCGGCTGTTGGCCTGAATGGTGCTCTCGGTGAGGTCGACGCAGTGCGTACCCTTGGAGAAATGGTCATCGGGCTCGTTGAAGCCGATGTGGCCGTTGTTGCCAATGCCGAGCAGCTGCAAATCCGGGTAACCGGCCTCGGCGACGATCTTGTCGTACTCAGAGCAGGCAGCGGCGGCGTCGGGGTTGGAGCCATCGGGCACATGCGTGTTGTTCAGGTCGATGTTGATGTGATCGAAGAAGTTCTCACGCATGAAGTAATGATAGCTCTGGGGATCGTCGTGCGAAAGGCCGCGATACTCGTCCAGGTTGTAGGTGCTGACCTCGGCAAAGTCGACGTCGCCCTTCTCGTACCAAGCAGCGAGCTGCTTGTAGGCACCGATCGGGGTGGAGCCGGTGGCAAGGCCCAGCACACAGTCGGGCTTGAGGATAACCTGGGCCGAGATGATATTAGCGGCCTTGCGGCTCATATCCTCGTAGTCTTTAGCTTTAATGATCTTCATTACGCGTCCTTTCTCGTACAAGAGAGGCAAGGCTCCCTTACAAGCACTTGCCCGCGGCCCGCGTCGGCCGCAACCAACGTGTGCGGCCACCAGGGCGAGGTCGCGTAATGTATGTGTCTCGTGTCTAACCGCGTCGAGGCCCCTGCCCGTCCACGGTGACCCAAAGCTGTTTAGCCTCGGACAAAACACATCTTGCCACGGAGGGCGTCCTCTTTCAAGGGCGCCCTCCGTAAACGTGTTTGAATTGTAGGCTAATGGCCACGTGCACTTGCTAGCGCTCACGAGCAACGATGAGCTGGTCCATCTCTTCGACATGCACGCCAACGGAGCCCTTGATGCTCGAGAACTCAACGGAGTTGCACACCAAGATGGGAACCGTCACATCGTAGCCCTCGGCAGCAATTGCCTCGCGATCGAACTCAATGAGTACATCGCCCTTATGGACGATGTCACCCACTTGTGCATGTACGGTAAAGTGCTTGGCCTCGAGCTGAACAGTGTCCAAACCAACGTGGATGAGCACGTCCAAGCCATCGACCGTGTTAAGCGCAACAGCGTGTCCCGTGGGAAAAATGGCCTCGACCTTGGCATCAGCCGGTGCAATCACACGCGTTCCGGTGGGCTGAATCGCCACGCCCTGACCCAAAAGGCCGGTGGCAAACGTCTGATCGTTTACCTCGGAAAGCGGAATGACATCGCCCGAGATGGGAGCATCCAGCGTAAGGACTCGACCACGCATACCAAAAGACCTTAGGACTTTAGTGAACATGCTCCCCCTCGGACATACCGATCAATCAAAATAACCTTAACAGTTTACCACTTGGCACCGGTTTTTGACCATTAGGGAAGTTCGCGCTTGACAACCTCGACGATGTCGTCGACAACGCGCTGGGTCAGCTCGTGCGTCTCGGCCTCGGCCATCACGCGGACCAGCGGCTCGGTACCGCTCGGGCGCACCAGAATGCGGCCGCGGCCGTCAAGCTCCTTCTCGGCAGCAGCGACGGCATCCCAGATGGGCTGGCAATCGTCCAGACCGGCCTTGTTGTCGGAATGCACGTTGACGAGCACCTGCGGGTACTTCTTCATGATGCCGGCAAGATCGGTGAGGGTGCGACCGGTGCGCTTGAGCACGGCCAGCAGCTGCAGAGCCGTCACCAGGCCGTCGCCGGTGGTGTTGTGCTCCAGGAAGATGATGTGGCCGGACTGTTCGCCGCCGATGACGGCCCCGTCCGCGAGCATGCGCTCCAGAACGTAGCGGTCGCCCACGGCGGTCTGGACCATCTCGAAGCCCTGCTCCTTCATAGCGATGGAGAAGCCCAGGTTGCACATGACGGTCGAGACGATCTCGGAGTTGGCGAGCTTGCCGCGAGCGGCAAGGTCAGAACCGCAGATAGCCAGGATGTAGTCACCGTCGATCTCATTGCCCTCGCTGTCCACGAACAGCACGCGGTCGGCGTCGCCGTCGTGGGCCAGACCGATATCAGCATGGGTGCGCAGCACGAGCTCGCGCAGGGGCTCGAGGTGCGTAGAGCCGCACTCGACGTTGATGTCGGTACCGCAATAATCGGTGTTGATGGCATGGACCGTGGCGCCTAGGCGCTGCAGCGCGGCGGGCGTAGTCTGACAGGAAGCACCGTGACCGCAGTCGACGGCAACGACCAGGCCGTCGAGCCTCAGGCCATCAAGCGTATCGATGGCGTGGTCGACATATGCCTTGCGGGCGTCCTTCATCTTGATAATGTGGCCCACGCCGGCACCGGTCGGCAGCGTGTCGGCAGCCATGGCTTCCTCGGACATGACCCAGGCGCTAATCTCTTCCTCGACAGCATCGGGAAGCTTCATGCCCTTGCGGCTAAAGAACTTGATGCCGTTGAACTCAGGCGGATTGTGCGAAGCGGAGATGACGATGCCGCCATCGAGCTCGTTCTGAACGGTGAGCAGCGCCACGGCGGGCGTGGGGATAACGCCGCAGCAATGAGGACGGCCGCCCTCGGCCATAATGCCGGCGGTCAGAGCGCTCTCGAGCATGGTGCCCGAAAGGCGCGTGTCACGGCCGATGCAGATGTCCGGACCAAGAAACTTGGTCGCCGCGCGGCCCAGTCGAAACGCGAGGTCGCACGAAAGATCGGCGTTGGCGACGCCACGGACGCCGTCGGTACCGAAGATGTTCTGGGGCATAGGATCGCTCCTTCCCTAGCAGGCGATATGCAACCGCCCACCCTAGTCGAAAAAGAAAAGCGGGACCCGCCGAGGAATCGGCAGGCCCCGCTTGTACATTGTATCTCGAAAGGAGATAAAACCTTAGCGCTTGGAGAACTGGGGAGCGCGGCGGGCCTTCTTGAGGCCGTACTTCTTGCGCTCGACCACGCGAGCATCGCGCGTAAGGAAACCGGCCTTCTTGAGGTCAGCACGGTAGTCGCCAGCGTTCAGAAGAGCGCGAGCGATGCCCAGGCGCAGAGCGCCGGACTGACCGGAGATGCCGCCGCCATCGCACAGAGCGATAACGTCGAACTGACCGGCGGTGTCGGTCACCTTGAAGGGAGCAAGGGCGTTCTCAACGAGCTGATGACGGCCGAAATACTGCTCGGCGTCACGCTTGTTGATGGTCACCTTGCCGGTGCCGGGGACGAGACGGACGCGGGCGACGGCGTTCTTACGACGGCCGGTACCCTGGTAGACAACGGTGTTCTCAGCCATCTTTAAGCCTCCAGCTCAATCTTCGTGGGGTTCTGGGCAGCATGCGGATGCTCGGCACCAGCGTAGACCTTAAGCTTGGTCATCTGGGCACGGCCGAGGGTGGTCTTGGGCAGCATACCGCGAACGGCGCGCTCGATGACCTTCTCCGGGTGCTTCTCCATAGCCTGGCGGAAGCTCTCAGCCTTAAGGCCGCCGTTGTAGCCGCTGTGGCGATAATAGGTCTTCGTGTCGGCCTTGTTACCGGTAAGCTGGACCTTATCGGCGTTGATGACGACAACGAAGTCGCCGCAGTCGCTGTTGGGCGTGAACTGGGGCTTGTTCTTACCGCGCAGGATCATTGCGATCTGGGTGGCAAGACGGCCCAGGACAGCACCATCGGCGTCGACGAGAACCCAGTTGCGCTGGACCTCGCCCTGCTTGGCGTAGTGAGTCGATTTCGAAATCACTTAGACTCCTCCATGTACAGTACGTGTTGTTACAGAGATTCACGGGGCTCTGCAAGTAACCTGTCCATATTACCCCGCTCGTCGCCCGAGTCAACAGGTATTTTGGCTCTGACCAGACTTTCTGCACATGTCGTCCATGGATCATGACGTCGCGACGCTAGCGCTCGACAAACGCCTCGATATCACTCAGTAGGCGCTTTGCCTCCTGGCGGCCCTGAATATACAGGTCGAGGAGCTTTGCCGAATCGTGCTCAACGTGACCGACCTCGACCGGCTTTTGCGGAGCAACGACCAGCGCGCGGCCCTCGCGCTCATACTTCCACAGATGCATGCGCTGGATGTTATAGCGGTCGTGGCGCGTCTCGATAGCCTCGAGCAGGTAGGGATAGTCGGCATAGCGGGCGCGTGCGGCGGGCATAAACTCGTAGGGCTTTTTCTCGTACGAGCGGTCCTGCGTGACAATGACAACCGCGCGATCGAAGCCCGCCTCCTCCAGCACGTGCTCGATAGGGACCGAATCGGCTACGCCGCCGTCGACGTATTTGTGCCCGTCGATCTCGACCGACGGCGTCACCAGCGGCAGCGACGTCGATGCGCGCACAGCGTCGAGGTCAAGTACGGCGCTTTTGACCGGCAGGTACGTGGCGGTTCCAAAGAGCATGTCCGTCGCGACGGCGTACATCTCGATGGGGCTCGCGTCGAACGTCTCGTTGTCAAAGGGATCCAGGCGATCCTGGACATCGTTGAAGATAAAGTCGTAACCCACGATGGAACCCGTGGACGCAAACGATGCGGCGCCCATGAAGCGATTGTCATTGCAGAAAGCCAGGTTGATGCGGTTGGCACGGCCGATCTGATGCGACTTGTAGTTCACGCCGTTGAGGGCGCCGGCCGATACGCCATATACCGCCGGAATCTCGACGCCAGCCTCCATGAGAACGTCGAGCACGCCCGCAGTAAACTGCCCGCGGAAGCTGCCGCCCTCCAAAACGAGCGCGACCTTGCCAGCGTTCTTTGCCTTATCTTCTGCAGTCATGTTGACCTCCTGCGATTGCGTTTTGGCCTTCTTCTACCCAGTTTTGGGATGGCGAGCGCACAGGTTTTGGAGTTGAGGAGGGCGGAGCGGTCGGCGGGAAAGCGTGTCCCGTTCTCAGAGCAAATTCCGGGTCGTATTTTCCGCTGAGCCCACCATCTGGAAAATGAATCCCATTCCGAGCTTAGATTCCGGGATGCGCTTTCCGCTTGAGCTGCCATTGGGAAAGCATGTCCCACTCTACGGCGGAATTCCGGGCCGCAGTTTCCGCTTGAGGCGCCATCCGGAAACCACGTCCCAGTCTGAGCGCGGATTCCGGGATGCGCTTTTCGCCTGGGCCGCCATTGGGAAAGCACGTCCCGGTCTGCGTTGCCAAGGCGTTTTCTTTACGCCCGCGCCCTGCACAGAGTTCGATTCTCCGCGGGTTTGGGATTCCGTTGATGTGGCGCATGGCAGGCTGGGATTCGATAACATCGCATCCATATCGGGTCGAGGCTTTGCGCGGAGAATCCGCGTGTTCGCTTCGCGAACCCGCACCGGCTTCGGCCGCCTGCCGGCGTCCTCGCCCGCTCGCTACAAACGCTCCGCGTTTGTTTAACGCTCGCGCCCTGCATAGAGTTCGATTCTCCGCGGTACGGACTGGAAATAAAAAGGCAGGTAGATATAAGTATCTACCTGCCTGTAAATATTGGTGGAGGCGCGGAGAATCGAACTCCGGTCCACGAAAGCCCCCTGATTGGCATCTCCAAGCTCAGTCGCTGGTTTAGTCTCGGACGCTTTGCGCGCAGCGACACGCTCGCGGCGTCCTAACCGGTTCGGTCTTAGCCTGCGCCATACCGATTACGTGCGCAGGAGCATTCCCCTAAAATGACGTCGCACCGGTGGCGGGGAAATCACCGGGTTGACGCGCCGCTATAAATTAAGCAGCGAGAGCCATAGGCTCAAAAGAAGAGTTGTTGTCAATTCAATTTGACGGTACCCCTGTTTAACGAGGCGAGGAGACCTCGGCTTGCTTCCTCTCTCAGAGCTATCGTGTCGAAACCAGTCGCCCCCGAATGTCGGGAAGTCTGGATGGCATTGGGCACGAGCACCCAACACCCGTCGACTTTTCAAGGAACATGCAGGGCGAGCCCCGCTTGTGGAGTGTTATCTTACCACGTTCTGAAAGCGGACAGCTGTTCTATGCACGAGCTGTGAAGACCCCAATGTGCGCCGCACTTCACACTTTTGCTACCGATCACGTCACGTATATTTTCGCCAAGCAAAATTGACCCGTCGAAAGGACCGTTATGGATACCAAGCAGCAGCTCGCCAATGCCCTCGCAGGCCTGGGCTCAACCATTACCGAGGCTATGGATGTCATCGAAGGCTTTGTCCCCTGCGGACATCCCGCCCTCACGGTATCGAACGCACTCGTCGCGCTGGACGCTGACGATGATGCAGCTCTCGCCCAGCAGCTTGAGACCGTCGAGGGCTTTATCGACCACGTAAGTGAGAACCGCGGCGTGACCGCCTACCACGGCATCGAGGTCGAGCTCGCGGGTCCCAAAGCCAATCTACTCGCAGCAATCCGCGAGGTAGGCGCCCTTATGCAGACCGCAGGCGTCAAAAACACCCAGGTCAACGAGTGGGTCTACCGCAGCCTGGCAGCGCTAAACGATTCCGACGAAAAGGCAGCCGAGCAGCTCGCAGAAAGTCCCGCCATTAAGGCCGAGCTTTTGTAAATAGCAGACGCGGGCCCCTTGGTGCATCGTCGTCCAAGAGGCCCGCAAGCAGTTCGCGTCAACCGATAGCCGCGCCGCCGCGTTCGGCCAAAGCAAGAATCGGCATCATTTGGCGAGGTGTCTTTGCTGCAAGATCGGCATGTTCGAGCAGCTTGCGATCGTTGGTCACCAAGTAATCGACCTGGGCGCGTTTGCATGCGGCGAGCACCAAGTTGTCCTCGTAATCGCGATGGAGCGCTAAGTATTTGTCGGCCAGCCAAAGGTCCGACGCATCTGCACCCACGGCCGTGGCGTTTTCGGTCATGTTCCGAACAAACGCCAACGCCGCATCGCCAATTGCACGGGCAGATGCCTCGTCAATCGCTCCCCCGCTGGCAAGAACGCTACGTTTCAGCTCGTGTTGGACGACGTACAGCACGTCCTTAGCGATATGCACCGGGAAGAACAGCAACGCCCCCATCTCCGTCGCCTGCCCAATAAACGCACGCGCGACAAGCGACTCGGCATGGTCGACGCAAAACGAATCAACCCATACGTTGGCGTCCACCATGATCTTGAGAGGCACCCCGCTCACAGGATCATCCCCTTTTGGCGATAGCGCTCGTCCATGGCTTCGGAATAGATTGCGTCCCAATCACGATCGTCGGACACGGACGACGTAGCGATGCCCAGGTCCGCGTAAAGCTGATCCGCCGCCGCCCATGATGCGGCGAACGGAGTAT
>DBFMRS010000130.1:0-24623 GCA_048387515.1 Collinsella sp. | reverse complement strand
CGCGCATCCTACGCGTTGGCCGCCGGAACCAGCATGAGAAAGCCCGCCGCAAGCAGCGTCGCCCCAAACGAACGACGGAATCGCGTCGATTACCGCCGAAAACCGCCGACCTTCTTGCGCGGCGGGGTGCCGACGATCGCGAATTCGCTCCAGCCGCGCGCCTTGCAAAATCGAGGGATAGGCTCGCAGCGAGTTCTTGGAGTAGGCAGCTTATTCCTGTAGGTATGTCAGGGGCGTTCTACCCCTAACTACGAAAAGGGCCACCGACGAAAGAGCCGGTGGCCTGGTGTTCCGTGGAGCCAGTGACAGGAATCGAACCTGCAACCCACTGATTACAAATCAGTTGCGCTACCGTTGCGCCACACTGGCACACTTGGCGCTTTCGCGCGAAGCCTGTTAAGAATAAAGGAATTACGGACGGGGCGCAACAGGCCACACGGCGTTATACAAATATGTAAAATCCAGCAACAACAGGTACCAGGCCCGTTCATTTCTGTCGGTTCGCCCTCAATCTCAAAACCCTTCGTTAGAACGAATAGTTTTAATTACAATTGTTATATATAAAACTATTCGTTCTAACGAAGGGTTTCGCGATGCTTACTACCAAGGAAGCCGCCGAGCTGCTCGGCATCACTCCGCGCAGGGTGCAGGAGCTCATAAAAAACGGAGCACTTGAGGCCCGCAAGGCTTCTGGTGTATGGCTCATCGACAAAGACAGCGTCGACACGCGACTCCGCTCCGTGACCAAAACAGGGGGACGTCCCCGCCGCGGCCACGGTAAGAACGAGATCGCGTTCACCCTCATGAACCGCACGCACGAAGTCGCTCAGCTGGTCTACAGCACATCGCGAAAAGACTTTACCCACATCGGCGCCGACATCGATTACGCCCACGCCCCTATTGGAGTATTTGGCCCTAATAGCCCCATATCGCTCGACTCCTTCCGCATCTGGTGGCGCGGCCGCGGTATTCCGCTCGCACGCATTGGGCTAGCCTCCCTGCTTGCAGAAGCCGCAGTCGATGTTCCCGATGAACTCGTACAGCGAAATCTTGGCCTCTCCCTATCCGACCAGTATTGGATTAGACCCCAAGGTTCCGGTCTCGCGTGGGAAGATATTAACTTCTTCAATAACGCCTTTGATGACGTCTCGCTGTCCATTGCGCCCTTTGCCCCAGAGGGAAAAGCGGCTGCCGCAAAGCCCGATAACACGTCGGACGGCAATCTTCAAAAGTACTGGACGTGCGAGGGCGGGCGTCGAATTCTGCATAAGGCAGGAGCGCACCTGAACCAGGAACCTTATAACGAGCTGGTGGCGACCGCGCTCCACCGTCGCATCCTAAACGCCTGCGATTATGTGCCTTACTCACTCGAGGGCACGGGCACTTCCGCCCTGAGCATATGCGATGTCTTCTTAACTGATGAAGAAGAGTATGTCCCTGCGTTCTATGTAAACCAGCACGCAAACGCAGATGAACGACTAACCGACTACGAGCGATACGTAGCAAACTGCGAGGAGCTCGGGGTGGCAGGCGTCAAGGATGCCCTTGACCGCATGATCGCGTGCGACGACATCATCGCCAACTACGATCGTCATTGGCGCAACTTCGGCCTCGTGCGAAACGTCAACTCACTGGCCTGCAGACCAGCCCCCATCTTCGATTCGGGCTCATCGCTCTGGTGCAACATATCTCTAGAGGAGCTTAGGGCAGGAGAGCACAGTTTTGCCAGCGCGCAGTTCCATTCAAGTCCCGCGAAACAAATGTTGCTTGTTGAGGATATGAGCTGGTTTGACGGGGGCAAACTCGATGGTTTTGTCGACGAGGCAATCGAGATTCTGTCTAAAAACGATGCCCTAGCAGCGAGACTGCCTTATCTAAAAGAGGCGTTAACGTGGCGCCTCGAAAGAATGATCGACATCGCTGAATGGAGTTAGCAAGGCAGCATTGCCCCGCCAACTCCCCTACCGTCCGCGCAGGGCCTTGAGCTTGGCCAGGGCATCGGGACTCAGGCGGCTGCCCAGAGTCATCTTGATTTGCGGAGCTTCCTCTGCCTCGTGAACGTCGTTATCGATCTGTTTGATCTCGTCCACCAGCATACGGCTCGAGATGCGCGTGACGCCCTTGCCCATGACGACAGCCTGGATCGTGCCGTCGCTCGATACCACGGAGCACGCGCGGCCTTCCTCACGTGCCTCGATGCAGAGCTTCTGCACCACGGTATCGGCCGAAACACCCGTCGGCGAAAACTCGATGCGCACGCCACGGGCCGGTAGGTTGGGGCGCTCGCCGGAGATATTGCCCGCGCCGTCGAACACGATTACGGCCTCGTAGCGGCCCTGGGCAAAGGCGGCGACGTCGTTGATGAGCGCGGTGCGCGCCATATCGTGGACGTCGCTGGAATACGGATCGTCGGAATGGTCGTAGACGAGCTTTTCGTAGCGCGGCGTGCAGTGGATCACGTTGTAGCCGTCGACCACCAGCAGCTCGGGCTTGTTGGAGTGCACCGTCGAGACCGGGTCAGCGATGGCCTGCGCAAACGCATTGCCGCCCACGCCGTAGGTCGCGGCCGAAACAATCGGCTTGGCCGAGCCCTCGCCAAAGCGCTTGGCCTTGGACTTGGCACGGTTCTTTTTGGACATGCGCTACTCCTCCCCCATGAGCTCGCCGGCGTTGCGGCGCAGCCACTCAAAGCACAGTGCCGTGGTCGCCTGGGCAACATTGAGGCTCTCAGTCATGCCGCGCTGGGGAAGCTTGGTCAAAAAGTCGCATTTCTCGAGCACCAGGCGCGAGATGCCGTCGCCCTCGGAGCCCATGACGAGCGCCACGCGACCCTCGAAGGGAGCATCCCAGCAACTGCCTTCGGCGTGCTCGGAGGCACCGCCCACCCAAAAGCCGGCGGCCTTAAGGTCGTCGAGCGCACGGGCGATGTTGGGCACCTGCGCGATAGGCAGATGCATGACGGCGCCGGCTGAAGTTTTGTAGCTGCCCACGGTCACGCCGGCGGCACGCTTGTTGGCGATGATGACGCCCGCGGCGCCCACAACCTCGGCGGAGCGCACGATGGCACCGAAGTTGCCGTCGTCGGTCACGTGGTCGAGCACCACGACAAGTGCCGGGCCGTCACCCGCGCGATCAAGGATATCGGCGACATCGGCATAGGGGAAGTTGCCAACCTCGAGCGCGATGCCCTGGTGAGCGCCATGGCTCGACAGCGCATCGAGCTGCGCGCGCGGCACATACTTAATGCGGACGCCCGCGGCGTTGAGGTCATCGACCAGGCGCGACAAGGCGGCATCGCGCTCCCCGCCCTCGGCAATGAGCGCGCACTTGATGGGAAAACCGGTGCGCAGCGCCTCGGCAGCAGCACGGCGACCCTCGATGAACTCACCCTTGGGAGCCTGGACAGCGTCGCGGTTGCGATCGCGCTGCGGACGTGCGGCCTGGGCGCGATCGCGCTGGCCCTTGGGAGCGGCAGTGCGGTCATTGCGGCGAATCGGACGCGAGCCAGAAGCAGCCTGCTTGCCGCCACGAGGTGCACGCTTGCGATTGTCGGCCATAAAGCGGCCTCCTTTAAAAAATTTTCAAACAGGACAAAAGAAGCGACCGCTTAAGACGAATAGCTCAAGCGGTCGGTACGGGTTTTCCAAGTGCCCGAGATTGCCGTGAAAGAGGAGCGACGCGTACTTGAGTACGCGAGCGACGGTTTGAACGGCAAGGTCGGGTGCTTGGGAAACCCGCGGGGATTAGAGAGATTTGATACGGGTGCCGGCGGCGGTATCCTCAATGGTGAGGCCCAGGTCCTTGAGCTGATCGCGGATGGCGTCGGCCAGATCCCAGTTCTTGGCGGCACGGGCCTCGGCGCGGGCCTCGAGAATCTTGGCAGCGGCCTCGTCCACATCGTCGCCCGTGTAGGCGACCAGGCCGGCGGCAACGCCCAGCAGGCCCAGCGGCAGCTCGACCTTGGGCTCGGGGAGCTCAACGCCAAACGTATCGAGCAGCTCGACCAGCGTGTCGGCGGCAGCGAGGGCCGCGGCCTTATCGGCAGCGTCGCCCGCCTGCTCCAGGTACTGGTTGCACTCGGTGACAAAGCCAAAGACAGCACCCATGGCACCGGCGGTGTTAAAGTCGTCGTCCATGCACTCCTTAAAGGTGGCGCGGGTCTCGGCGGCCTTGGCGGCAAACGCCTCGGCGGCAGCCGCATCGGCATCGGCCGTCGCGTGGTTCGCAGCCCAGCGCAGGTTCTCGACCGTACCGGCGATACGCGTGAGCGAGTTCTCGGCACCCTCCAGGCGCTCCCAAGAAAAGTCGAGCGGCGAGCGATAGCTCGTCTGCAGCATCAGAAGGCGCAGAGCGGCAGCGGAGTGCTGCTCGAGGACCTCGGCCAGCGTAAAGAAGTTGCCGAGCGACTTGGACATCTTCTCGCCGTCAACCAGCAGCATGCCCGTGTGCATCCAGGTGTTGGAGAAACCCTGGTGCCAGGCGCAGGTGGCCTGGGCGCACTCGTTCTCATGATGCGGGAAGGCAAGGTCGGAGCCGCCGCCGTGGATGTCGATCGGAGTGCCCAGGTAGCGATGCACCATGGCGGCGCACTCGGTGTGCCAACCAGGACGGCCCTCGCCCCAGGGGCTCGGCCAGCTGGGCTCGCCGGGCTTGGCGGCCTTCCACAGGGCAAAGTCGAGCGGGTCGTTCTTGTCCTCGTTCTCCTCGATGCGCGCACCCACCATGAGGTCATCGATGTTGCGGCCCGAGACTTGGCCGTAGTTGGGATCGCTGCGCACGGCAAAGTACACATCGCCGTTATCGGCTGCGTAAGCGTGGCCCTGCTCGATAAGCGTCTTGATCATGGCGATCATGGGGCCGATCTCCTTGGTGGCGCGGGGGCGCACATCGGGATCGAGCACGTTGGCGGCGCGCATGACGCCGATGAACTTGTCCGAGAACTCCGTCGCGACCTCGGCGGCAGTGCGGCCCTGCTCGTTGGCGCGCTTGATGATCTTGTCATCGACATCGGTGAGGTTCTGGGCGAACGTGACCTCGTAGCCGCTCGCGATGAGCCAGCGACGAATCACGTCAAAGCTGATGAACGTGCGGGCATTGCCGATGTGGATGTTGTCGTAGACCGTGGGGCCGCACACGTACATGCGGACCTTGCCGGACTCGATGGGCTGGAACTCTTCCTTTTTATGGGTAGCGCTGTTGTAGATACGCATTCGTTACTCCTTAACGGTTTTCTGTAGCAGGCAGACGGCCCAGGCGCCGATTCCCTCGCCCTGGCCTTCCCAACCGAGCTTTTCGGTCGTAGTGGCGGCGACGCCCACGTTTTCGACGTCAACGCCCAGGGCATGGGCAAGGTTGGCGCGCATGGCATCGCGGTGCGGGGTGATCTTGGGTTGCTGACAGGCAATGGTGCAATCGGCATCGACAAACTCGAAGCCCAGCTCGCGCGCATAGTCCATCACGCGAGCGAGCAGCACCATCGAGTCGGCGCCCTCATAGGCGGGATCGGTGTCGGGGAATAGCTTGCCGATGTCTCCCCCGCGGCAGGCGCCCAGAATGGCGTCGGCCAAGGCGTGCGCGAGCACATCGGCATCCGAGTGGCCCAGCAGGCCGCGCTCGTAGGGAATGTCAACCCCGCCGATGATACATCGACGCCCCTCCACCAGACGGTGAACGTCGTAGCCATGGCCAATGCGCAGGTTACTGAACATGGGGAAGGTCCTCTCCCTCAGCCATGCGGCCAAGCAGAATCGCGGTTACAGGACGCAGGTCCTCGGGCACCGTCACCTTAAGGTTGTCGCGCGGGCTCTGGACGCAGCGGACGCGTCCGCCCATGCGCTCGACCAGCGACGAATCATCGGTGCCGATAAAGCCCTCGGCAATGGCTGCAGCGTGGGCACGCTTCATAGCGTCGACGCTAAAGATCTGCGGCGTCTGTGCGGCCCAATAGAGCTCGCGCGGCGGCGTCTCGACGATATTATCGCCGTCGACGATCTTGAGCGTGTCGATCGCAGGCTGACCGCACACGACACCGTCGAGGGCGCGGTCGCTCACGAGCACGTCGATAGCGTGGTCGATAGCCTCGGTGGTAATGAGCGGACGAGCGCCATCGTGAATGGCGACATATTCGAAACCCGCCGGAACCGCATGCACGCCGGCACGGGTGGAATCCTGACGGGTATCGCCGGCATCGGCAAAGCTGATGGGCGTGTCATAGTCAAACGGGTCGATGGCCAGGCGGCGCATCTCGGCACGACGCTCGGCAGGGCAAACCACGACGATGTGGCCGACCTTATCGCTACGGTCAAACGCGCGGATGGACCAGCTCATAAGCGGACGGCCCGCTACATTGACGAGCTGCTTGCCGCCGGGGTTACCAAAGCGCTGGCCGCTGCCACCGGCAACGACCACGGCGCATACGGGCGCCATTATGCGTTCCCCTGTTTGGTGCCCTTCATGCGGTACAGGGAGTCCGCAAGAATGGCAGGGTTGTTAACGCCAAAGTCGCCCAGGCGCTCCGGATCCTCGCTGATGTCGTCCATGAGCTCCTGCAGCGAGCCGTACTCGTCGACGATCTTCTCGGCCACGCCGTCGCGCACGACGGACACGCGAGAAAGCGTGCGCAGGCCCAGCGGCGTCATGACGGAGTCCTCGTCCAGGTCGTCATAGCCCAGAACTGCCGCCACGTGCTGCGGGTCGGACAGATCCTTAGGCGTCATGCGGCTCAGCTCGGCGCGGATCTTCTCGGCGTTGGCCTCAGAGGAATCGCTTGCGTAGTCGCGGATCATCAAGTCGTATTCGGTATCCATGCTGGAGCCCGCGAGCTGCTCGAGCTGCATCTGCACGAGCTTGCCCTGGTTACCCAGCTTGACAATGCAATCCTTAAGCTCGGTCTTTGCCTGCTGCATGATCTCGAAGCTCGAGAAGATGCCGGTGATGTCGGCGAGCGTGACGTAGTCGTCGAGCTCAAGGGCCGTCAGGCGCAGCAAGGAGCGGTCGAGCGACTGACGGGTAGTCTGGAGCGTGGCGACGAGCTGGTTGACCGAGCTCATGATGGTGGTGACGGGCTGGATCTCGTAACTCTTGCCGTGGACGTACACGTTGACGACGGCGCGACGAGCCGAAACCGAAATCACGATGGCGTCGGTGAGCACCGACATGCGAGCGGCGGTACGGTGACGCATGCCCGTCTCGCTCGTGGCAAGCGAGGGATCGGGATTGAGGTGGAAGTTGGCGCGCAGGATCTGGGTGAGGTCGCCATCAATAACGATGGCGCCGTCCATCTTGGAAAGCTCGAACAGGCGGTTCGAGGTAAACGAAATGTTGAGCGGGAAGCCGTCGTTACCGGCAGCGAGCACGTTTTCGGTGTCGCCGACGCAGATAAGGGCACCCAGGTGACCGGCAATAATCATGTCGAGGGCGGTGCGGATCGGCTGACCAGGTGCCGTCAGGCGGATGGCCTGTTCCATACGCTTTTGCAGCTCGTTCTTATCCAAGGCATCGCTCCCATCGTATACGCTCCATAAACGCTAAATAGTTTCTCACGGTTTGTCCCCGCGGCGCTTGCGAAATCCGATGCTTACAGAATGAGCGAACACCGCTGAGAGCCCAACCCAAATGGGCTGCTTATGTGGTAGCATCTGAATTCACATGAATGAGGGAGTAGTCGCGTGGCCGGGTTCGCCTCCGGTGGCGCGGCAAGTCAACATACTGGCCGATGCGGCCTGGCTTGCCTTAATGAACGAGACTCGTGGCTGTGCGCGCAACGCGTACGCCACGGGTCTTTTTTGTTACTCCCCCAAGAGGTACACGCGGGCCCGCCCGCAGAGAGAGAGCCAGACTATGGGACTTGCAGAGCTCGTGTTGCTCGCCGTTGGCCTTTCGATGGACGCCTTTGCCGTTTCCATCTGCAAGGGCCTCGGCATGAAAAAGATCAACCTTAAGGTCGCCGTAGTGCTCGGCCTGTTCTTTGGCGGCTTTCAGGCCGGCATGCCCGTAATCGGATGGGCGCTCGGAAGTCAATTCATGGGCATCATCGGACCCATCGACCACTGGATCGCTTTTATCCTTTTGGCCTTTATCGGCGGCAAAATGCTGTGGGAGGCCTTTACTGAGGACAAGGATGAAGGCGACGGCAAGGATGCCGAAAAGATTGACCTGGTAGAGTACCTGATCCTCGCCATCGCCACCTCGATTGACGCGCTCGCCGTGGGTATCTCGTTTGCGCCGCTCTCGGTTGACATCGTTCCCGCTGTATCGCTCATTGGCATCACGACCTTTGTCTTCTCCGTCGCCGGCGTGGCGATCGGCCACACCTTTGGCGCGCGCTACGAAAAGCCCGCCACCATCGTGGGCGGCGTTGTGCTCATCCTCATCGGGCTTAAGATCCTGCTGGAACACTTGGGTTTTTTGGTGCTGTAAAACACCCTTCAAAACTAAACGTCCGTATGAGGCCTCATGCAGAGTTTTGCATGAGCCTTTTCATGCAGACTTTTGCATGTCATACTAGGATGCAAAAGTCTGCACGTTAGGAGATTGCCATGGATACCCTTCCCATCACCACGCCGCGCCAAGCCGGCATCTACGTGCGTCAGGCGCGCGAGGCGCAGGGGATCACCCGTGCTGCCCTCGCTAAAAAAGCCGGTGTTTCGGAACGCCTGCTCGCATCGCTCGAGCTGGGAGATGCCACGGGCATTCGGCTCGACAAGCTGTTGACCGTCTTTAACGCACTCGGCATAGGTCTCTTTGCGCAAAGCGATAACGACTCCATCGCATCGCCCTCCGAACATCCGATGACGATAGCGGACCTCCCTATCGCGAACTCGAATGCCCTGCCAAAGCCAAGCGTAGGCAGACGACCCGCTCGACAAGGAACGCCAGCTTTCTATGGTGCCTTGCTGGCCCAAATCGCAGCCGAGCAAGGCCTTTCCGGCACTTCAGACCTCTCCTTTGGCTGTAAGGTTGTGAAATAAATGGCAGAAATGGAGCTTGCGACCCTCATTTGTGGCGAAATCGCCGGCACTCTCCGGCAAGACGAGCATGGACTCTGCAGCTTTGTATACGCCCCAACCTATCGCGGAGCACCGCTATCGTTAACAATGCCGCTTTCCAATCGCACATATGGCCATAACATCGTCCGTCCGTTCCTATTTGGCCTTTTGCCCGACAGCCAAGAGCAGCGTCGCGCTATTGCCGCCGAGCATGACGTTGCATCCAACAACCCCGTCGCCCTCTTGTGCCATATCGGTCTTGACTGCGCGGGGGCCGTTCAGTTTTGTCGAGCCGATCAATTAGATGCCGCCCACGGCAGGGTCTCAGCATACCGCCCGCTTACCAATTCTCAAATCGCTCACAAGCTCAAAGCAATTCGCGATGACGAAAGAGAGACATGGATGGGCTCCAACGAAAGCTGGTCCCTGGGCGGCAACCAAGGCAAATTTGCACTAGCTTGGCATGATGGACAATGGTGCGAATGTCTAGGGTCATCCCCCACTACCCATATCTTCAAAAATGGTGTCGTTGGGTTCAAACATCAGGCCTTAAACGAATTCGTCTGCATGAAAACAGCTCGGCGTGTTGGCATTCCAACTGCCAACGTCTCCTATTGCACATTTGAAGACGAAGCTGCGCTCGTCGTTGAACGGTACGACAGAATGGTCAATAGCAGCGGAAATATCGAAAGGCTGCATCAGGAGGACTTTTGCCAGGCACTCGGTGTATTGCCAACCCAGAAATACACCGCCGACGGAGGACCAACTACACGAGACATCCAAGAACGACTGATTAACACAGTCCCCCACCACATGAATCTTGTGCTTTTTACCTATATGTTGTTCTATAACGCCATTATCGGAGCGCCTGACGCACACGCTAAAAACTACTCGCTCATCCTAGGCAAAGGCACAAACGCGGCGCTCGCACCCATGTACGATGTCGCATCGGGCTTAGCATACGAACGTATGCGGCGAAAAGCGCGCCTCGCCATGAGCGTTGGCGGCGAAAATCGTGTGGGGTGCATCGGTCCAGGCGCTATCCGCCGATACCACGGTATGGGCGACCCCGCGCTGGAGGCGACGCTCACCGATGCCGGGCTATCCGAGAAGTTTTGCTTTGCGACCATGATGGACCTCGCCTACGAGGTGCCCATTTGCATGGAAGAGGTCATGGACGAATACGCCGACCTGCCCGGCATGGCGGACCTGCGCGAGCATATGCTCGGCCCCGTCCGCGAAAACTGCCAGCGCACCCTCGATCTCATCAGGGCAGAAATGGACTAGGTGGCCGTAATTTCGCAATTATCAAACAAAAGAGAGGGGGCACCCGTCGCAAAAGCTCGGATGCCCCCTCTCGTAATGTCATTTGCAATCTGCTAGCACGTGGCTCGGACTGCTGCCAGCGCGACCTTTACGCAGCGAGACGCTTGAGGACGTCGATGAGCAGCTCGTAGAAGCGCTCGGCAGAAGCGAGCTCCATGCTCTCGTCCGGGGTGTGGACATCGGAGAGCGTCGGGCCCACGGCGATGGCGTCCAGGCCGTGCAGGGCCTCGGCAAACAGGCCGCACTCAAGGCCGGCGTGAATGGACTCGATGCGCAGCTCGGAGCCAAAGAGCTCGCGATAGCTCTCGACAAAGACGTCGCGGACCGGCGAATGCTCGGCATAGCTCCAGCCGGGATACTCGAACTCGAACTTGGCGTCGAAGCCCAAGACATCGGCCAGCGTCTGCAGGCGGTCCTTGAACTCGTTCTGCAGCGAGGTGATCGAGGAGCGCGGGGACAGCATGATCTTGACCTCGTCGTCAGAAGTGGCAACCACACCGATGTTGGAGGAGACCTCGACGGAGCCGTCGGTGGCGACGTTGCGGCGAATCACGCCGTTAGGGGCAAGACGCAGGGCGCGGATGAGGGCAAGCGCGGACTTCTGGTCCATGGCCTCGACCTCGGCGTCGTCGGCAATCTCGACGGTGCAGGTAAAGCCGGGGTCGAAGACCTCGAGCTCGGCAGTGACGTCGGCGATGATGCCCTTTGCGATCTGGGCCGCGGCCTCGGCGGCAGCGTGGTCGGCGTAGACCAGAACAGCTTTGCACTCACGGTTGATGGCGTTGTCCTTGGTGCCGCCGTTAAAGCTAACGATGGCGGGCTCGCCGGCGACCATCAGGCGGTCGATGATGCGGGCCATGATGAGGTTGCCGTTGCCGCGCTCCAGGTTGATATCGCTGCCGGAGTGACCGCCCAGCAGGCCGGAGATGTCGAGCGTGAGGGTACTACCGGTCTTGTGCTCGCGCACGATGGGGCACGTGTAGGTAACGACGACGCCGCCGGCGCAGCTGACGGTGGCAACGCCCTCTTCCTCGGAGTCAAGGTTAATCATGGTGCGGGCGCTAATCTGGGACTTGTCGAGCGTCTCGGCGCCGACCAGGCCAGTCTCCTCGTCGGTGGTGAATACGCACTCGAGGGCGGGATGGACAATCGAATCGTCGTTGAGCACGGTAAGCATAAGCGCGACGGCGATGCCGTTGTCGGCGCCCAGGGTGGTGCCGTTGGCGGTAAGGACGCCGTCCTTGACGACCAGGTCGATACCGTCGGTCGTAAAGTCGTGCTCAACGGAGCCCAACTTGTCACACACCATATCGATGTGGCCCTGCAGCATTACGGTCGGGGCATTCTCGGCACCGGCAGATGCGGGCTTGCGAATGATGACGTTGTAGACCTCGTCCTGGTACACATCGAGGCCGCGCTCCTTGGCAAACGCAACCAGGAAATCGCTGATGCCCTTCTCGTTGCCAGACCCACGGGGGATCGCGCTGACCTCCTCAAAGAAATGGAACAGCTGGGCGGGCTCGTAGCCGGTAATCTTGTAGTCCATGGTGCCTCCTTGGCGCAACTGGTTAGACAGTAAGACATGCGACTTGTATATTCCCAGACTTTGCGTGCATAAACCAGTCGAAAACGCCGAGCGCCCTCGCATCATCGGCTAACGGTGGACCGTATAGCGTAACGGTCACAACTTCCGCAGCTCTACAAATCGAGGCGCCCTTTCCGGAGCGCCTCGATTGCGCGTATCAAATTGTCGCCACGCCCTACAGCGCGCCGGAACCGGCTTGCATCATGCCGCCGGGGCCCGAGCTCACGCCACTGCTCACAGGCGCGGCGTTTCCGGTGTGCGGCGCCGCCGGAGCGGTATCGCCCCCGAGTGCACCCGCCGGACGCGGCGCCGGAATCTCACCCGTGCCGTGGCTAAAGACAAACTTGCCGTCGGCCACGTCGCACAGGACGGTATCGCCCTCGCTCCACTCGCCGGCCAGCAGCTCCTCGGACAGCGGGTCCTCGATGAGCTTTTGAATAGCACGGCGCAGCGGACGCGCACCGTTGGTGAGGTCGGTGCCCTCGGCCACGATCTTGTCATAGGCCGCATCGGTGAGCTTGATGTTCATGCCGTTGGCAATCAAACGCTGACGTAGGTCGTCCACCAGCAGGTGCGCGATCTTGGTGAGATTCTCGCCCGAGAGCTTCTGGAACACCACAATGTCGTCGATACGGTTGAGCAGCTCGGGGCGGAACAGGCGCTTGAGCTCGCCCATCGCGCGGCCCTTGATCTCACTCGACGTGAGACCCTGCTCGCCGGTAGTGCCAAAGCCAACGCTCGCATCCTGTGCGATCTCGCGGGCGCCCACGTTGGACGTCATGATGATCACGGTGTTGCGGAAGTCGACCGTCTTGCCTTGGCTATCGGTCAGACGACCCTCCTCCAGCACCTGCAACAGAATGTTGAAGATGTCGGGGTGTGCCTTCTCGATCTCGTCGAACAGCACAACCGAGTACGGGTGACGGCGCACAGCCTTGGTGAGCTGGCCACCCTCGTCATGGCCCACGTAACCCGGAGGGCTACCGATGAGCTTGGAGACCTCGAACTCGCTGCCGAACTCCGACATGTCAAAGCTGATGAGCGCGTCCTTGCTGCCAAAGAGGTACTCGGCGAGCGTCTTGGCGAGCTCAGTCTTGCCCGTGCCAGTGGGGCCCAGGAAGATAAAGCTACCGCCGGGGCGACGCGGGTCCTTGAGCGGCGAGCGGCTGCGGCGCACGGCCTTGGCGACGGCCTCGACGGCCTCGTCCTGGCCGATAATGCGGGTCTTGAGCACGCTTTCGGTCTGCAGCAGGCGACGGCTCTCGCTCTCGGTGAGCGAGGAAACCGGCACGCCAGAGGTCACGGACACGATGTCGGCAATCTGACTCACGTCGATGGTGAGCGGGCTGGCGTCGAGCTCGGCGGTCCAGGCGGCCTTGGCTTCGGCGAGTTCAATCTCGGCGGCCTTCTGCTGCTCGGTGATCTCGGCGGCCTTGTTCATGTCATCGCTCTCGGTGGCCTCCTGCGCGGCGGCCTTGAGCTCCTCTATGCGATGCTCAGCCTCGCGCACCGGCTCGGGCGCGCGATTCGCGGCGATGCGAGCGCGGGCACCGGCCTCGTCGATGAGGTCGATGGCCTTATCGGGCAAGAAGCGATCCTGGATGTAGCGGTTGGAAAGGTTCGCGGCGGCCTCGATAGCACCCTGCGTATAGCGCACATGGTGGTGCTCCTCGTAGCGCGACTTGAGCGCGGTCAGGATCTTGACCGTGTCCTCGACGCTCGGCTCCTCGACATCAATGGTCTGGAAGCGACGCTCGAAGGCTGGGTCTTTGGTGAGGTACTTGCGGAATTCCTCGGCCGTGGTGGCGCCAATAATCTGGAAGGCACCGCGTGCAAGCACGGGCTTGAGCATGGAGCTCGCGTCGATGGAGCCCTCGGCAGAACCGGCACCGATGATGGTGTGCATCTCGTCAATAAACAGGATGACGTCGTCAGCCTCGGTGGCCTCCTGGATCACGTTCTTGAGGCGCTCCTCAAACTCACCGCGATACTTGGCGCCCGCAACGAGGCCCGGCAGGTCGAGCGTCCAGATGTTCTGGTTCATGAGGTTCTCGGGCACGTTGCCGGCAGCGATCTGCTGCGCCAGGCCCTCGACGATGGCCGTTTTGCCCACGCCGGGATCGCCCAGGATAAGCGGGTTGTTCTTGGTGCGGCGCGAAAGGATCTCCATCATGCGCTGGACTTCCTTTTCGCGGCCAATCACGGGATCGAGCTCGCCGTCGCGCGCCTTTTGAGTGAGGTTGGTGGCGAACTGCTTGAGCGTGTCGGTGCCGCTCCCCTTTTGCTGAGAGGCATCCGAGCCGCTAAAGAACGGCAGGCCCGCACCGGGACGACCAGCACCGGCGCCGGCGAGCGGACGCTTCTTGTCCTGGTCCTTGGCGGTGAGTTTCTCGATAGCCTTTTTGATGGAGGCGGACGACACACCCAGGCGCATGAGGATGTCCATGGCCATGCCGTTGCCCTCTTCGACGATACCGATGAGCAGGTGCTCGGTCGACACGTAGGTCTGGTTGTTCTCACGCGCCACGCGGAATGAACGCTCCATCACGCTAATGACGAGCGGCGTAAAGGCGAGCTTGGCCGCCTCGGTCTCCTCACTGGGCTCGGGAACCGTGGTCTGGACCTCTTTGAGGGTGTCCATGATGTCGTCGTAGGAGATATCGAGCGAGCGCAGCGCCTCGGCGGCAATGCCCTCGTCCTCCTTGGCAAGCGCGAGCAGCAGATGCTCGGTGCCCACCTTATTTGAATGAAGATCGAGCGCCTCTTGCTTGGCCATGGACATGACCTTACGCGCGCGATCGGTAAAACGGTCTAACATGCTAGTTCCTCTTAGACGAGCTAGTTTTTTCAAACGCAAAGCGCCGCCCCGCGGCAGCGCTTTGGTCTCTTTACCCATATGGAGTATATGTTAACCGTTGGGACCTTTCCCACCCGTAGCCGCGCGACAACGTCTACAAAAAAGGAATCGCTCCGGTCCGTTTGACAGTTTGGTTTTGAGCTGCTGTCTAGCAGGCAGGCTCGGCGTCCATGCCCTCGGCAACGTCATTGGCTACATCGGCAGCGGGAGCACCCGGCATGTGAACGAGCTCCATGTGCGGCTCGGCAAAGACCGTGCCCATCGGGAAGGCGCGGCGGAAGACAAAGCGAGCAACCGGACCGGCCACCAGCAGGTTCCAGGGCAGGGCCATGATAAAGTTGCGCGGGATGTTGATGAGCCACATCATCGGCAGCATCTGTAGGTTTGCGAGCGGGCCACCGGGCATATGGAACAGGCCTTCGCACGCGCCGTACAGCGACATGATGATAACCATGGGAACGACCATGCAGGAGCTGACGGCGAGCGTCATGGCAAGCGGCGAGCTCTTGCCCGGCGTGACCAAGTACTTAAAGGCGAAACCCTTGGCGAGCGGGCTGGCGACGAACCAGTCGCAGCACATGGCAAAAATGTAGGCAACGGGGAAGCCGAGCCACGCAGCGGCAACGACCTCGCCGTTGATGGCCCCATGCTGCAGGGCAACGTTGTAGATGCTCATCCAGAGCACCATGCAAAAGCACATGATAAAGGTGAACAGCAGGCTCTCTCGTTTGTTGATAGGCATAAAGGACAAAATCCTTTCTGTGTTACGCCGCGGCACCACGCAACAAAAACGGGCGGGCAAGATGGAGCTGTTGGGACTTCATCTCGCCCGCCCGTGGTACGTGCGTCTGCGACTACTTATGTGGTGGAACTACCCTAACACGAACGGCGCGCGCTTCGTAAGCGTTGAGTTTGTGGAGATGCAGGGCACCAAAACCCCCGACCCCATAAGTTGCGGTGGAATACGGACTGTTTTGACCCTTTAAGCAACAATTCAGTCCCTATTTCACCGCAACTCATTTGGTGCAAAGTGACCTGTCCTCCTTGCACCAATTAGCTGGTGTGGCGCCAGCGAGGGTCGGTGAGTGTACGTGCCACACCCAGACCAACGGGCAAAAACGCCACGATGAGCACTGCACGCACAAACCAACCGAGCATATTGACCGTATCGAATGTGCACATGTAGTACATCGAGCGATACAGATACAGGCCCGGCACCATAATGACAATTGATGGCACCGTGAGGGCGATACGTGGGTAGGTGAGCTTGACTTCGGCCAAGCTTGCCAGCAGTCCCGATACCAGCGCGCCGATAAACGCTGCCGCCTCGGGAGGCATACCTACGCTCAGGCCCAGAAAGGGAAACAGCGTCGGCGCATCGACGAGCGTAAGGCGCAAGGTATTAGACACGGCACCGATGAGCCCTGCCGCCGCTGCCATCTTTACCGGACTGTTGAACATAACCGAGAAGCCGAATACGCCAACGAAGCTCATCACCACGCGCAGGAGCGTAAGGGCAAGCGGCGAAAGGCCGAGCGGGGCAAAATCATCCGGTGCCAGCCCCACACACTCGGCAACCATCCAGCCCACAAGGGTCGCCATCACAATAATCGACACGGCATACGAAAGACGCTCAATGCCGCTTCGCATATCGAGCTTAGCGATGTCGAGGCCTGCCGTAATGAGGGGAAAGCCGGGAATCACAAAGAGCATGGCGCCGATATAGCCTTCTTGGTGCGACATTGCCCCCGGTATGACCTGGCCAAGGCCGAGCAATGCCAGCAGATACGAAACGCAAGCGAGCGCAACGCCCGTCGTCAGCGCGCTAAACTGGCCAAGACCCTGCTTGAGAATATGGGAGCGAGCAAAGTTGCCGACACCAGCGCCTACGAATGCGCAGGCCATCTCGATAGGGCCGCCGCCGAGCAAAAAGACGAAGGCGCCGCAAGCACAGGCTGCCGCAAGGCCCTGTTGCCAAGGAGAGTAATCGGGTTTTGAGCTCTCAACGGTCTTGAGCATCTCGTGGTATTCGTGCACGGTAAACCGGCGCCCATACGTCTCGATTTCCTTTAAGAAGCTCTCCATCATCCAAATGCGATGGGTATTGACGCCCGTTGTGGGCAGGCTGACAACCTCGTTAAAGCAGTGGCCATCTTCGATGCAGGTGCACTCAAACGACAGGAGACTCAGATCGACGTGAATCGTGACGCCGAGCACGGCAGCAACACGATTCATGGTATCGCGCACGCGCCAGGCACCTGTTCCGCTTGCCAGCATAAGCATGCCGGTGCGGCAGATGATGGATGACTTATCGGTGAGTGGCGCATCGACGGCAAGCTCATCGCCTGCCGTCACGATCTGGTGCCAGTCAGTTTTCATATGGAGCGCGCCGGCACGAACGCCGTGGTGCATGGGGGCTCTCGAAAGCAGCGAGTCAAGGCGCGAAGGCTGTGGGGGCTCCACTGATTCACCCTCAACCTCATCAGCCTCTTCATCGACCAGATCAAAGGAATCAAGCGGCGCCGGCTCGCGACGGTCGATCAGCTCCTCGTCCTCATCATCAAAGTAGTTGAACTGATCGAGCATGTCCTCTTCAATCGCGCGCTCGCTCGCGTCGTCCATATAGACGCTCCCTTCCTACCGACTAACCCCCATCCTAGGCAGCAACGGCTAAAGGAAACATAAAAGAGACGGCTGTCATGCGAGCCATGCGCGCAATAGCCGTTGGATAGTCGTTTAAGAGCGTCCCTAATGACTACATCGATGTTCTAAGTATCAATCAAGTCAACGCCGCAGGTAGAGGACGGACAGCGAGCGACGTCCAGGGCGAACAAGTTGGCATGAAAAAGGCAAGGCATAGACCTTCTGGTCATGCCTTGCCTTTTGAATGACAAATTGTCGCCCTGGGCGGCGCGCAGCGTCAACTGGTTACGCGGTTCGTAGAACCGCGTAACCCCCTAGTACATCTTTGCGCCGGCGGGGATGGAGGCGTCGAGCTGGATCAGGTTGAGGCGCTCCTCGCCCTCCTCCTCGTGGACAGCGCTGATCAGCATGCCGCAGCTGGGAATACCCATCATCTTGCGCGGAGGCAGGTTGGTGATGGCGAGCAAGGTCTTGCCGACCAGGTCCTCGGGCTCGTAATAAGCGTGAATACCGGAGAGGATGGTGCGGTCGGTACCGGTACCGTCGTCGAGCGTAAAGTTCAGCAGCTTCTTGGACTTCTTGACGGCCTCGCATGCCTTGACCTTCACGGCGCGGAAGTCGCTCTTGGAGAAGGTATCGAAGTCGACGAACTCCTCGAACAGCGGCTCAACGGCGATCTTGGAGTAATCGAGCGTGGGCTTAAGCGACTTAACGAACGGGCTCGCGGCGTTGCCGGCCTCGGCAGCCTTGGCGGCAGCGGCACCGGACTGGAAACCCTTCTCGGGCTTCATGTGCGGGAACAGCAGCACGTCGCGGATAGAAGCCTGGTTGGTGAGCAGCATGACCACGCGGTCGATACCAATGCCAATGCCGCCCGCGGGAGGCATACCGTACTCGAGGGCGCGCACGTAGTCCTCGTCATACTCCATGGCCTCATCGTCGCCGCCGGCCTTCTCGGCCATCTGGGCAGCAAAGCGCTCAGCCTGGTCGACCGGGTCGTTGAGCTCGGAGAATGCGTTGGCGTACTCGTGGCCGGCAATAACCAGCTCAAAGCGGTGCGTCAGGCGCGGGTCGTCCTCAAAGCGCTTGGCAAGCGGGCTGACCTCGATGGGGTAATCGCACACGAACGTGGGGTTGACGATGGTGTCCTCGCCCAGCTCATCGTAAATCTCGGCGATGATCTTGCCAGCAGTCCACTCGGGCTTGATCTCCAGGCCCTTCTCGCGCGCGGCGGCAGCAAGCTCCTCGACCGGTGTATCGATGGTGACCTGCTTGCCGAGCACGTCGGAGACGATGTCGGTCATGGGACGGCTGGCCCACTCACCAGAAAGGTCGATGGTCTGGCCCTGGTACTCGATGACCTCGGGGTTGCCGATGGCTTTGTTAGCCGCCTTAATGACACCCTGGGCGAGCGCCTTCATGCCCTCGAGGTCGGAGAAGGCACGGTAGGCCTCCATCGTGGTGAACTCGGGGTTGTGGGTAAGGTCCATGCCCTCGTTACGGAAGATGCGGCCGATCTCGAACACGCGCTCAAAACCACCGACAATGCAGCGCTTGAGGTGCAGCTCGGTGGCAATACGCAGGTAGCACTCCTGATCGAGCGCGTTGAAGTGGGTAATGAACGGCTTGGCAGTAGCGCCGCCCTGGATGGTCTGCAGGATGGGGGTCTCGACCTCCATGTAGCCGTCGGACTCCATAAAGCGACGGAAGGTGGAGAGAATCTGCGAACGCTTACGGAAGGTCTCGCGAACGTCGTCGTTGGCGATCAGGTCGACATAGCGCTGGCGATAGCGGGTCTCCTTGTCGGAAAGACCGTGGAACTTCTCGGGCAGCGGACGAACGGCCTTGGCAAGCAGGGTCGCGCTCTTAGGAGCAACGGAAAGCTGGCCGCGCTGGGTGCGCACGACCACGCCGGTCACGCCCAGGATGTCGCCCAGGTCGAGGGCCTTGAGCGTATTCCAGGCAGCCTCGTCCATGTCGTTGATGCGGCAGAACAGCTGAATCTCGGCAGTCGCATCGCGCACGACGATGAACATGATCTTGCCCTGACCGCGCTTGGCGACCACGCGGCCGGCGATCTTCACGACGTCCTCGGTGTCCTCGCCATCGGCAAGCTCGGCGTACTTAGTCTCGATATCGGCGACGTAGTCCTCAAGCTCAGAGTGCTCGGGATAGGGGTTCTGGCCCGCCTCGAACAGGGCGGCACGCTTGGCCAGGCGGGTGGCGCGCTCGTCGTTGAGCGTCGATGCCTGATCGGCGGCGTTCTGGTTCTCTGCCATAAGTTAGCTCCTCAAACTAAAACGCTCCCCAGGATTCGGTCCCAGGGAGCGAAAACATACCTTTACGCGGGACCGTGGTCTAGCGTGCGATCTTGGCGATGGTGTAGACGCGAGTCTTGCCGGAAGGCGTAACGACCTCGACGGAGTCGCCCTCGCCGTGACCGATGATGGCGTGGCCGACCGGAGACTCGTTGGAGATCTTGTGCTCGAGCGAGTTGGTCTCGGTGGTACCGACGAGCGTGACTTCCATGACCTCGCCGTTGGGATCAATCAGCGAAACGGTGGAACCGATGGAGACGGTCAGGTCGCCCGTGGTGGCAGCAACCTGAGCGTTGGCGAGGATGGCCTGGATCTCGGCAATACGAGCGGCGTTCTGGGCCTGCTTGTCCTTAGCGGCGTCGTACTCGGAGTTCTCCGAAAGGTCGCCGAACGCGCGGGCTTCCTTGATGTCCTCGACGATCTCCTTGGCGTAATCGCCCTCACGCCAAGCGAGCTCCTCGACGAGCTTCTGGCGGCCCTCAGCGGTCAGTACGATCTGGCTTGCGTCCATACGGATATCTCCCCAACTCTGATCAAACAATCAACTGTCAACAAAACGAAAAAGACCGGCTAGCCTGCGGGCAAGCCGGTCAGGTGCTCACCCCAAAGGGATGGGACTACTCTGCGTCCGCGTCGCTGTCCTCTGCCTGCTTCTTCTTGGCAGCAGCGAGCTTGGCCTCGAGCTCAGCGATCTCCTTGTCCTCCTCGGACTGCTCGACCACAACCTCCTCGGCCTGCTTGGTCTCGGCCTTATCGTCGCCCTCCATACCCTCGCGGATATTCTTGACGGTAGAGCCGAGGGACTTGCCGAGCTTCGGCAGGTTCTTGGGTCCGAAGATAATCAGGACAACGACGAGAATAATGATGAGCTCAGGAGCCCTCAGTCCAAACATGTAGACCTCCACAATACAGCGAGACAAGCTCGAATGAGTATACCGCGGGTATCGCGGTATCACAACACTAGCTAAAAAAAGGGACCGCAAGAAGCGGTCCCTCCTCATGCTCTGGTCGGGTTGACTGGATTTGAACCAGCGACCCCTGCGTCCCGAACGCAGTGCTCTACCAAACTGAGCCACAACCCGTTAGCTCGACTATAGTAACAAAGATTTTCGCCGCGTGCTAGAGAAATTTTTATTTCTTTGGCGCGTCGATTTGAACCGTGTTGGGAATAAGCTCAGTCGCGCAGGCCCACCAGCCATTTTGCTGGGCAGCATCGGCAAGCCTTTCGGCCGTGGCAGCGGTGTCGCAAATGGCAAACGAGCAGGCACCCGATCCGCACACATCTACAGCAACGGTTCCGTCCTGTTTACGCAGCCAGTCGAGAACCGTTTGAATCTGCGACTCCATCTGTGCGGAAATGACACCAAGGTTGTTATGGATGAGTGCATATGCCGTCTCGGCATCACCAGCACGCAAGGCAGAAGCTATCGCGCCGGGCTTGTCCGCAGGCACCGAGGCCTCGTCAAAACGTCGATAGGCTTCAATTGTCGAAACACTTGCCTCGCGCGGCTTGACCAGCACGACGGGCGTCGCGGGCAGCGCGGGGTACTCAGTTGCCAGCACGTCTCCCCCACCTACGTAGAACGCAGGACTCGCGTGCAAAAAGAACGGGACGTCAGCACCAATGACTCGCGCAATATCGTCGAGCGCTGGGTCGGTGCGATCAATGCCCCAGAGCTCCGCCAAGGCGACAATGACCGCGGCCGCATCCGTCGAGGGGCCGCCCAAGCCGGCGCACAATGGAATGCGCTTCTCAATCGTCACGCAGCTGTTTGCCTCGCGACCATAATGCTCGGCCATAGCAACCGCAGCCCGATACGCCGTATTCTTTTGCATGGGAAAATCTGATGCCGGAACCGTCTGGACGGTCAGCGCCTGCGCCAGCGTGACCGTCACGGTATCGGAAAGACCGACGGCCGCCATCAGGGAATCGACCCTGTGGTAGCCGCGGTCATCGCGCTCGGTATGAACCCCCAGGTAGAGGTTAATCTTTGCCGGCGCGGAAAGAGTCAGGGACCAATCGGTCACCGTTAATGCTCCTCGAGCTGATTGCCGAGCGGGGTAAAGATATGCTCGCCGCTCTCGGGGTCGAACAGCTCGACCTGACCGGTGAGGACATCGATATACTGGTAGGACTGACGCGACTTGCGACCGCGACGCTCGTCGACCTCGACGATAAAGACGGCGGGGTGGACGCTCTTGATGGTGCCCATGCGCTCGACAACGCGGGTGCGGCCCATGTTGGCCTTCACCTTGACGCGATCGCCCACCATATCGGTCAGCTTCTCGTGGATGTCGTCGACGTGATTGACTTCCATCTCTTCCATGAACAGGGCCTCCAGAAGGTGCAATTCAAAAAGGGGATAATACCCCTAAGATAGACAAAACTCTAATACTATAGCACCCTGCTGCCGCCATACGCAAGTAGCTAAAAAAGCCCGGTCCCAAATTGACTACTTACAGACTATCGGTGTCCAAGACGATGGTGAATGGGCCGTCGTTGACCAAGTCGACTTTCATATCGGCGCCAAAAATGCCGTGCGCCACGTGTTCGACATCTTGACGAACGAGCGTCAGGAAGTACTCGTAGAGCTCGTTGGCAACATCGGGTGCGCCGGCATCCGTAAACGACGGACGGCGACCGTGGCGGCAGTCGGCGAACAGCGTGAACTGCGACACCACGAGCACCTCGCCGTCGACATCGGCAAGCGCCAAGTTGGTCTTGCCGTTCTCGTCCTCGTTGATACGCAGCCCGCGGAGCTTGCCCCACAGCTTGTCGGCCTCGGCGCGCGTATCGCCGTGGCCCACGCCAAGCAGCACCAGATAGCCGCGCCCAATTTTACCCACGCACTCGCCGTCGACCGTCACGCCGGCGTTGAGTACGCGCTGCACCACCGCGCGCACGGCCTACTCCTCGCCCGTCAGTTTGGCGGACAGATGCTCGAGCGCATGGAATCGATGGCTGATGGCGTTCTTCTCATCCGCCGTGAGCTCGGCCATGGTCTTGCCCGGCGTGTCGACCGGCAGGAACAGCGGGTCATAGCCAAAGCCGTGATCGCCGCGGCCCTCGTGCGCGATAACGCCCTCGCAAGCGCCCTCGCCATAGGTGACCAAGCCGTCCGTGTCGATGAGCGCAACGACGCTCATAAAGCGTGCGGTGCGGTCCTCATCTGCCACGCCTTCCAGGTTAACGAGAAGCTTGGCGTTGTTGGCGGCATCGTCGCCGTGCACGCCCGCATAGCGCGCGCTATACACACCGGGCTCACCGTCCAGCGCGTCGACGACCAAGCCCGAATCGTCGGCAATGGCCATAAGGCCCGTCTCCTCAACCGCGGCTTGGGCCTTGATGATGGCGTTCTCCAAAAACGTCGTGCCGTTTTCCTCGGGATCCTCAAAATCACCCAGCTGGCCGAGCGCCACAAAGCGCACCTCGGGCATGACCTTGCCCAAAATGGCCTCGATCTCGGTGAGCTTATGGGCGTTGCCCGTTGCCACGACGATGGTCGCCGCCGGGTCGAGGGTGTCGATGTCAATCTTCTCAAGTGCCATGACTGGCCTCCTTGTCTCTATAGCAATGCCGCGCCGAGGGCAACGAGGGCCTCCGCCTCTCCCCTCTCAATCAACGGCAGTCTTATACTTCGACGTTTTCCGAGATAAAACCTACCAAAATAAACCTGTCCCTTTTTGGCAGGTTAGACGATGGCTTGGCGCTGAAGCTCGATGAGCCCGGCGATACCCTTGTCGCCCAGGTCGAGCAGGGCGTTGAGGCGTTTGCGGTCGAAGGGCGCCTGCTCGCCGGTGCCCTGGAGCTCGATCATCTCACCGGTTTCGGTGGCGACGAGGTTCATGTCGACCTCGGCATGGCTGTCCTCGGAATAATCGAGGTCAAGCAGCGTATTGCCGTCGACAACGCCCATGGAGATGGCAGCCACCTGGCCGATAAGCGGGATGCGCTCGATCTTGCCCGCCTCGACCCACATGGCGAGGGCGTCGTGCAGCGCCACCCAGGCGCCGGTGATGCTCGCTGTACGCGTGCCGCCATCGGCCTGAATCACATCGCAGTCAACGGTGACGGTGTGCTCGCCGAGCGCCTTCATGTTGACGACGGTACGCAGGCTGCGGCCAATGAGGCGCTCGATCTCCATGGAGCGACCCTTGCGGTTGGCATGCTCGCGCTTGCAGCGCTTGCCGGTCGACGTCGGCAGCATGGCGTATTCCGCGGTCACCCAGCCGGCCTTAGCTCCCTTTCGCCAGCCCGGCACGCCCTCCTCGATAGTGGCGGCGCACAGCACGCGCGTGTCACCGAACTCGGCCAAACACGAGCCGTGGGCGTGCTTCATGACGCCACGGGTGAGCTTAACGGGGCGCAACTCGTTGGCGGCGCGACCGTTGGCGCGGTTGACCTGCATGTACTCCATAGAAATATCCTTTCGGCAAAAGATGTGGCGAAGGCTTTGGCGGCTGCCTTACATCTATTTCAGCTCATCGATATCGATATGTTCGATGCTCTTGAGCGGCTGACCAAAGATAAAGCTGCCCGCCACCGCAAACTCGGCAATGTTATCGGCCGTCGTGGCAAAACGATGCTGCGGCTCGGCGGCGTCGCCCGCCAGCTGCTCGCGGCGCGTGAGGATATCGGTCAACTCGCGTGTGGTCTCCTCGGCGGAACTTACGACGCGCACCCCAGGCCCCAGAGCATGGCGGATAGGTCCCACCAACAGCGGAAAATGCGTACAGCCGAGCACCACGGTATCGATACCGTGGTCGCGCAGCGGCTCAACCGTGGCACCCACCAGCGCACGCACGGCCGGCGTATCGAAGACATCTTCGTTCTCGAGCCACTGTTCCTGCAGATGTGCACCCGAGGCGAGCTCGTGTTCGACAACCTCGACAAAGCTCGAGGCAGG
>DBFMRS010000129.1:0-7936 GCA_048387515.1 Collinsella sp. | reverse complement strand
TCGTTGTTATCAGCGCAATTATCTTCGGTCTGACGGCACGCCTCTTTGCCTGGTCGGTTCGAACCGTCAAGAGCCTCTACGGTCGCTTTATCACCAATTACCTCGTTCGCGCACTCATCGGCACACTCGTGGTTTTGGCCGCCTATGCCCTCCTCGACGCCTGGAACTACGCCGGCCTTTCCACATGGCTTTCCGGCGCCGGATTTGCCGGCAACACCACCCTGGCGGACGCAGCCATCAAGTTGGTCGTCACAGCACTTACCCTGGGCGCGGGCTTCCAAGGCGGCGAGGTCACGCCCCTGTTTGGCATCGGTGCGGCGCTCGGCGGCTGGATCGGTTGCCTCGTCGGAATCGACCCCAGCTTTCTGGCGGCGCTGGGCATGCTCGGCGTGTTCTGTGCCGGCCTCAACGTGCCCATCACCACCTGCATGATGGCAATCGACCTGTTCCACGGCACGGCCGCCGGGTTCTTTGTCATCGTGGCCTTTATCAGCTACCTAACCGGCGGGCACCGCGGCGTGTACCCCGCCCAGCGCATCATCTCACCCAAGCGCCGTTCGCTTATTGTGGATGAGGGCGGTACAGTAGCGGATGCTATCGAGCGCCACAACGACCTGATAGAGTAGACGTAAGTATTCGACGTGCAGCCACAATCGGGGACAATTCGACCTGAGCGCGACCGCATCGTCACGTCATACGCCGGGAGTCGCCCCATGCACGCAACTGATTTTGGCCGCACGCTCATCATCGCCAACCCAGCCGCCCAGTCGGGTGCGGCGCACGAAGTTGCCGAGCGCCTGCAACGCTTTTTGGATATGACCGCGCGCGCATCCCAGTTTGACCTGGTGCTGACCGAGCGCATGGGACACGCCAAGGAACTGGCCGCCCAGGCAACGGACTATCGCACCGTTATCGCACTCGGCGGCGATGGCGTGATCCACGAGGTCGCCAACGGGCTTATGACGCAGGATGAGGCGGTCCGCCCCGCTCTTGCCATCCTACCCGTGGGCTCTGGCAACGATTTTGCCCAAACGCTCGGCATCGACGATTTCTCCGGTAAGGATTTTGGCGCGCTGCTCACCTGCGAGCTGCAGCGTCAGGACATCGGGCGCATTCGCTCGTGGAGCCCCACAAGCGGCAGCGGCGAGGCTACCGTTGAGTACTACGACCAGACGCTCTCGGTCGGCATCGATGCCGCCATCGGCCTGGGCACCACCGAGCTGCGCAAAAAGACGGGCCTCGCCGGCGCTCCGCTCTACACCCTATCGGGACTTGAGCAGTTTGGCCTGCGCTATCGCAACTACCCCATGACGGTCAGCTTTGACGGGGCACCCGCCGAGAGCGTGCGGGCGATCATCATGGCAATTCAGCTGGGTCCTACCTATGGCTCGGGCTATCGCATCTGCCCCGATGCCGACCCCTGCGACGGCGTACTCGACGTCTGCTACGCCTGCGGCCCCGTTCCGCGTGCGGTTGCCCTGCCTATGTTTCTTTCGGCCAAGGACGGCCACCATACCAAGTTGCCGCCGGTTCGCATGCGCCGCTGCCGCCATGTCGAGCTCACCTTTGAGGAGCCCAACTATCCCATCCAGGCCGACGGCGAGCCCATCGTCGCCTCGCGCATCGAGGTCGACATCCTTGCCGGCGCCCTCCACGTCTGGCACCCCACCCGCTAGCCCCACCTAAGTTGCGGTGAAATAGGGACTGTTTATGCATCTAAAGCCGCAAAACAGTCCCTATTTCACCGCAACTTATGAGAAGGCTATTCGTTGCTGCCCGGCTTGCGACGGTTGGCCTTTTTAATGGCGTTGAAGTGTTTGTCGTTGAGCCTGCGCTGGCGAGAGCGCTGAGGCACCTTGGTCTTTACGCGTCGGCGCGGTGGACGCCCGCGACGCTCAAGCTCAGCGCGCAGCTTGCGCAGGCAGCTCGCGCGATTCTGAAACTGACTGCGGCTCTCGCGCGCCGTCACGGTAATCCCCGTGGGCCCATGCTTCATGCGCACCGCTGAATCCGTCGTGTTCACGCCCTGCCCGCCCGGACCTGTCGCGCGAAACACCTGCACCTCGCAATCGCGCGCCAACTCCTCGACCGACATCTCGGCATAGCGCGCATACTCGCGCCATCCCATCTTGTTCTCATCCATATCAACACCTCCCCTCATACAAAAAATGTGACAAAGGGACAGCCCCTTTGTCACATCGCATACCAATCGCTTGCGTTGCGAGCCTAGGCGAAGGTGATCTCGCCGTTCTCGCAGTCCATATCGGCGATACGGGCCAGGCTCTCAACGCGGAAGCCGCGCTTGCGGAGCTTATCGCCACCGCCTTGGAAGCCCTTCTCCACCGCAATGCCAATACCAGATACCTCGGCACCCGCAGCTTCACAGATCTTGATAAGACCCTCGAGCGCGCAGCCGTTGGCCAGGAAGTCGTCGATAATCAGGACCTTGTCGCCCTCGGACAGGAAGCGCTTGCCAACGATAACCGGGTACTCCTTCTGCTTGGTAAAGGAGTAGATGGTCGTGGCATACTGCTCGCCGTCGAGGTTGATGGACTGTGCCTTCTTGGCAAAGACCACCGGCACGCCGCCAAAATGCTGGGCCGCAATGCAAGCCATGCCAATGCCCGAAGCCTCGATCGTCAGGATCTTGTTGATCTCGACACCCTCGAACAGACGGGCCCACTCGGCGCCCATATGGTCGAACAGCTCAACGTCGCACTGGTGGTTGAGGAAGGCATCAACCTTAAGGACGTTACCGGCCTTTACGATGCCGTCATGGCGAATACGATCCTCAAGCTCCTGCATGGCGCAACCCCTTCTCGCGGCAACGATACCGCGCGATTAATAAACGTTGTTCGATAGTCTACCACGGACCTACCCCCGCCCGCCCCACAAGCCGCATCGCACTATAAAGCTGCAAGACCAGTAGATAGGCCCGATTCGTGGCAGACAGCCTCCCAACACGCTAATGCCGGGTGCGCGTCCTCACCAAACGTACCAATGTGAGCGCAAAGCCCACGGTAGCAACGGACATCAGCACGTAGAATACCAAACGAAAGCCAAAGAGGAACACGTCCGGACGACCCGCCACATAGCTCGTGACCGTCTTGCCCATCGCCGCGCTCGTCTGTCCATACAGGATGCGCGACGCCGCCGTAATACCCAGCGCTATGCCCGCATAGCGCGCCAAGCTGCTCAAGCTGCCCGCAAAGCCAAGCGCCTCACGCGGAGCCGAACCCATATACAGCGAATTATTGGGACTCTGGAAGATCGACGTGCCGCACGACATAAACGCGACGCAGCACACAATCATCAAGATGGAAGAGTGTTCGTCAAGCGTGCTCACCGCAAAGAGACCGCACACGTACACGCCCAGGCCAACGGCCGTGGGCGCTTCACAACCAACACGGTCGGACACCGAGCCCGAAAGCGGGCCCACAAAGGCATTCACGACCGGCATCGCCAAAAACAACAGGCCGGAGATATCGGAGCTAAAGCCGTGGGCATCCTGAAAGTAGAACGGCAGCACAAACTCGGAGGCACCGATACCCACGAACACGATAAGCATGCAAGCCAGGTTAATCGTGAAAGCCGAGCTCGCAAAGCAGCGACGCGCCGCCTCTGTCAACGGCATAGGGCGTTCGCCAGCCTCCGGCTTCACATGCGGCAGCGTATAGAGTCCCACGATAAACGAGATTACGCCAATGGGCAGATTGATAAGGAAGATGCTCTCCCAGGGAAAGCTCGCCACCAGCACGCCGCCGAGCACGGGGCCGCACATCATGCCAAGAGCCACAAAGGTCGCCAGAATGCCCATGGCACGGCCGCGCTCACGCGCCGGAAACGACTCGGTGATGATGCCCATATTGTTGGCCATCGCGGCGGCACAGCCAATGCCCTGCACGAAACGCGCCAAGATAAGCACCTCGAGCGAAGCCGAAAGCCCGCAAAGCAACGAGCCGCCCGTAAAGACGATTACACCAAGCTGGAACACATTCACCTTGCCGCGCACATCGCCCAAGCGGCCAAACGGCAGCATGGCGACGCACGTCGCGAGCAGATACACCGAGCTCACGAGCTGAATGCGGTCGAGACCCACCCCCAGCTCCTTTTGCATCACTGGGAGCGCCACCGTCACGATGCTCGCATCCAGACACGCCATAAAGGTCATGACGAGCACGGTGAACAGAATCGCCCATTTATTCTTACCGTGGGTGTCGCCCTCTAGGGCAATGTGTTCGCGGCGCAGCTGCTCGGCAGTTTTCTCCATGTATATCCTTTCTATCGTGCAACGCAAAAACGGGACCCCAATCGCCTACAAACGGACACGATCGGGGTCCCGCCTACGGAATCGGATCTATGAGGACGTCGTCAGCCGAAAAGCCGTCCCACGCCTCGCACGCACGCTAGCCTAGCACTGCTCGAGCGCCTGCTCAAGGTCGGCAATCAGATCGGCCGTGTCCTCGAGGCCGCACGACAGGCGCACCATGTCGGCGGAGATGCCACAGGCGATGAGCTCCTCATCGTTCATCTGGCGATGTGTGGCATTAGCGGGATGCAGGCAGCAAGTGCGTGCGTCGGCCACGTGTGTGGCGATCTGGGCGAGCTTGAGGCTCTTCATAAAGGTCTCGGCCGCCGCACGACCACCGGTAAAGCCAAAGCTCACAACACCGCAGGTACCGTTGGGCATGTACTTCTGAGCCAGGTCATAGTACTTGTCGCCCTCCAGGCCCGGATAGCTCACGAAGCGCACCTTGGGATGGCTCTGCAGGAACTTGGCAACGGCCAGGCCGTTCTCGCAATGACGCGGCATGCGCACATGCAGGCTCTCGAGCGAGCTGTTCAAGAAGAACGCCGCCTGCGGGTTCTGCATGGGGCCAAGGTCGCGCATGAGCTGCGCGGTGGCCTTGGTAATGAAGGCACCCTCGCGACCGAACTTCTCGGCATAAGTCACGCCGTGGTAGCTCTCGTCGGGCGTGGTGAGACCCGGGAACTTGTCTGCATGGGCCATCCAGTCAAACTGGCCGTGGTCGACGATCACGCCGCCCAGGTAGGCAGCATGTCCATCCATGTACTTGGTGGTGGAGTGCGTAACGATGTCGGCGCCCCACTCAAAGGGACGGCACATCACGGGCGTCGGGAAGGTGTTGTCGACCATCAACGGCACGCCGTGGTCATGTGCGGCCTTGGCAAAGCGCTCAATATCGAGCACGGCAAGGGCGGGGTTGGCGATCGTCTCGCCAAAGACGAGCTTGGTATTGGGCTCAAAGGCTGCCTCGAGCTCCTCATCGGTGCAGTCGGGGGCAACGAACGTGCAGGTCAAGCCCATGCGACCCATGGTGTGAGCCAGCAGGTTGTAGGTACCGCCGTAGATGGCAGAGCTTGCGACCACATGATCGCCGGCACCGGCCACGTTAAAGATCGCGAGGAAGTTCGCAGCCATGCCCGAGCTCGTGAGCATCGCGGCAGTGCCGCCCTCCATCTCGCAGATCTTGGCGGCAACCAGATCGCACGTGGGGTTCTGCAGACGGCTGTAGAAGTAGCCCGACTCCTCCAGGTCAAACAGCTTGCCCATGTGTTCCGACGTGTCGTACTTCCACGTGGTGGACTGGTAGATGGGCACCTGGCGCGGCTCGGCATCTCCCGGGCGATAGCCGCCCTGAACACATGTAGTACCGATGGTCTGCTCGCTCATATCTAGCTCCCTTGCCTGGGTTACGTTTTATTCGGTTCACGATACCGCTACCCCGCACCCCTCTCAACCCATCACCAAGATAGGTTATGGGACTAATTGATCAGGGGTATTTATCTCAAGCCTTAGGCATTTGCTCGATAGATAAAAATGAGGCATACATGAAGCTCTCGATGATTACATGCACCGTCACAGGTACCATAGGCGGGTACACCGTGACCAAGGAGACAACGATGAAGCAAATCGATACAGCCCTACTCGACATCACCGCCTGCCAGGCTCAGGCTGCCGAATACCACACCCTTGGCTTTAACTGCGCACAGGCCGTCGCCTGCACGCTCGCGCCCGCCGTCGGGCTCGATCCCCAGACCGCCTTCACCCTCACCGAAGGCTTTGGCGCCGGCATGGGCGGCATGACCGAAACCTGCGGCGCCATCTCGGGCGCCGTGGCCATCATGGGCTTTGTAATGAGCGACGGCATGGAAAACCCCAAGACCAAGGGCCAGACCTACAAGCTGTCGCGCGAAATCGCCAAGCGTTTTGGCGAGAAAAACACGACGACCGTCTGCGGCACGCTCAAGGGCATCGGATCGGATAAGGGTCCGCTCCGCAGCTGCCCCGGCTGCATCGACGATGCCGTCGAGATTGCCTGCGATGTGCTAAAGCAGCTCGCCGAGTAAACGGCAGCAACAGAAAACGACGGCCGGCGCGCTTGGGATTCATCCAAAAGCACGCCGGCCGTCGTCGTTAGAACTCCGCAAACTCGGGAGCGCCGACCTCAATCTCCTCGCGCCCTGCCATAAGCTCGCGCATCTTAGCGCAAAACGGTTCCTGCTCCCCCGCCTTGAACACCAAATGAAGTGTCACGGCATCCGCGTAATCGGAATCCGAAACCTTGGCACCCGAATCCTGCGCCAAACGAAGCACCTGCTCATACTGCGGATAGGCCACATGCACATCAACAGGCACGACGCTCGTCATCTCGACGATCTGCCCAGCCTCCCGAGCAACTGCCACCGCCGCCTGCGTCGCCGCGGTATAGGCGCGCACCAAGCCACCAGGCCCCAACAGCGTGCCACCAAAATAGCGCGTCACTACGCAGCAAACATTTTTGAGCCCCGCACCGCGAAGCACCTCGAGCGTCGGCATGCCGCTCGTTCGGCTCGGCTCACCATCATCGCTCTGGCGCTCGCGTCCATCGACCAAAATCCACGCGGGAACATTGTGTCGAGCGTCGTAATGGCGCTTGCGAACCATCTCGATAAAGGCATTCGCCTCATCCTCGGACTCAATATGGACCAGCTGGGCAATAAACCGGCTCTTGCGATCCACAAACTCGCCCGAAGCCTCAATATTCGATTGCAGGGTAAAATAGCTGTCCAACAAAGCCCCTCAACAACAAGCAAAGCAACAAACAGCCTCAATAATACGGCAAAGGCCGCACCGATAACCCCGGTAAATAGAGCGCCGATGCCGATGACCAGGCAAAAACAGCGAGACGGCGTCAGCTGAGTCGATTTGGCCCGAAAGAGGAGGGAGCACGCCTTATGGCGGCGACCGACGAATGAGCGCCAAATCGGCCAGCTGACGCCGTCGAAGGCGAGAACCCGTCAGCGCGAGCAAGGTGCCTTGAAAGACGAGGGCATTGACCTTATGGTCATGCCCGAAGGCTTGAAAGGCAGATTGCCGCGCTGACGGGTTCGCAGCGTCAACAAAGTGCCGAGTGGGCCTATAAGCCGGGTTCTGTCGTGAACGGTCATTTATCTTGTCTGCACGTTACCATGCAGCTCCACGCACGCTACCCGAACGCGGACCGGGCCGGCCCATAGCGTTCCTATTCGCGCTTGCTCCGGATGGGGCTTGCCAAGCCGCCGTGTTGCCACGACGCTGGTGGTCTCTTACACCACCGTTTCAGCTTTTCCCTTTACGCCTTGCGGCGCAGGTGGGAGTCTTCTTTTCTGCGGCGCTTTCCGTCGGATCACTCCGCCCGGCCGTTAGCCGGCATCCCGCCCTCTGGAGCCCGGACTTTCCTCACGCGTACTGCAAGCAGCACATCGCGCGACCGTCTGGCCCACTCAGCAGTGCAAGAGTGTAACACACCGTTGCCGCAGGCAATGGCACAACGCAAACGCTCGACACGATAAACCAAGAACCGCCATGCGTTACAATGGTCCTGTCGATGGGCAACGTCGTCAGTCGAGACGCGACCGCGCTCCGCACCCCTCCGTCTACTCGGTGTGTTCC
>DBFMRS010000128.1:0-8324 GCA_048387515.1 Collinsella sp. | reverse complement strand
GCCCAGCGCCGCGACCTCTATCAGCGAACGCCAATACGACGGCTTGCCCAAACGCTCGCCCAGGACCTGCACCAGTTTGAGTGCCACGCCGGCACCGGCAAGCTCGCGCGAGGGACCCTCGTCCTCGAGCTTGGGGTCGGTCAGGGGCACGCCCTGCGGCACCTGGTCGGAAGGCTCGTGATGGTCCGTGACCACCAAATCGATCCCCAGGCTCTCCAGATAGGAGACCTCTTCCTTAGCAGCAATACCGTTATCGACGGTCACGATCAGCTGGGGGCGAGCGAGCTCGTTAACGCGGTCGAGTGCCGCGCGCGAAAGACCGTAGCCCTCATCAAAGCGGTGCGGAATAAACGGCGTGACATCGGCGCCAAACGTGCGCAGCGCCTCGGTCAACAGGCAGGTCGACGTAATACCGTCAACGTCAAAATCGCCAAAGACTGCAATGTGCTCGTGGTTGCGAATAGCGCGCTCAACGCGGTCGGCAACGACCGACATGCCCGGGATAATGAGTGGGTCGGCCCAGTCGCGATCGAGCGAAGGCGTCAAAAACAATTGGCCCTCTTTGATGGAGCCAATGCCGTGCGCGACCATAATGCGCGCCACCAGCCCAGGAATGCCCAGACCAGCCGAAAGTTCCTTTTCGAGCTCGGGATTTTGCTGAGCGACCGCCCAGCGATGCGTCGTCTTAAGCGATGACATAGGCACCCACCCCCGATAGGGGCAGGTCGCCGCGATACCTCTCACGGTTCATAGCGATGAGTCCTCTGTGTATGCCCGCTTCGGCAGGCAGATCTGTTGAACGGATTTATTATACCGTGCAGCGCGGACGCAAAACGCCGCGGTGCGCCGCGGTTTCGGCAAACGATGGCGGTAATGCCCTCGAAACAATCGAGCGTTTCAGCCGCACGGACACATACGAGCGTCTAGCATATCCATACAAACAAGTTCGCGGATAAAGGGAGTCGCGGGGCATATGAAGCAATGGGCTGGACTGGGGAAGTTCCTCGCGGGGCACATGCAGATCATCGTTCCGATTTGCGTGGCGCTCGGCGTGCTCTTTCCTCAGCAGATCGGCGTTCTCAAGCCCATCGTTCCCACCCTGTTTGCCTTTATGACGTTCCAAGGCGCGCTCAGCAACACCTTCCACCAGGTGGCTGAGGTGTTCCACCGTCCCCTGCATCTGATTTTGGCGTTATTTGTCTCGGCGGCGCTTATTCCCATCGCGGCCTATGCCATGGGATCGTTGTTCTTTGGTTCCAACCCCAACCTTGTCTGCGGCATCGTGCTCGAGTACAGCGTACCCGTGGCAGTCACTGCCTTTATGTGGATCAGCATGTTCGGCGGCAACGGCCCGCTCGCGCTCACCATCATCCTGACGTCCTCGGTTATATCGCCCGTGACGATTCCGCTCACGCTCAAGCTCCTGTTGGGCGCCACCGTCGCAATCGATGTTCCGAGCATGATGCAGAACATGGCCTTTATGATTGCCATCCCCGCCGTGCTCGGCATCGTGATCAACGAGCTCACGCACGGCTGGGGACACGAGAAGCTCTCCCCCGCGCTCTCGCCCGCCTGCAAGTTCATGATGATGGGCGTTATCGCCTCCAACTCCACCGCCATGAGCGAGTACGTGCTGCACATGAACGCGGTGCGCTTGGAAGTCGCCCTCTTTATTTTGGTCTTCGCCATCAGCGGCTTTGTCGTCGGCATTCTGGTCGCCCGCGCGCTGCATCTGCCATATAGCGAAACGACCACCATGTGCTTTACCTGCGGCATGCGCAACATCTCTTCGGGCGCCGTCATCGCCACGCAATACTTTCCGGGCGAAGTTGTGTTTCCCGTCATGTGTGGAACGTTGTTTCAGCAGGTGCTCGCCTCGCTTATCGGGCACTTCTTTGAGCGTCTGACCGGCGAGGAGCGCGCCGCCCAGCGCAAGCGGGTCGAGGCCGGCCGCGATGCAATGGCGCGCTAAACCGTCCGCAGTGTGCGGGCGCTCACTTTACGATGTGAGCGCCTCCAGATGTGCGCGGAATCGCTCCGCATCGACATCGAGCGTGGTCTCAGCATTGACCTGAGCCAGCCGATACCCGACAAAGTAGGGTGAAACCACCCAGCGCGGAAGCGCCTTGGCAATGGTCCGGCCGTCCATGTGGTAGAAGAACAAGTTGTACGACTCTGCGCGACCACCATGGTGCTCGTTCAGGATATAGCGCAGAGCTACCTGAATCGCATCGGCGAAGAGGTCCGTCTCGGCTTGGTCTCGCGCGCCATCGCTGGCGGCGATTCCCTGCGGGGCTGAAACATTGACCTCAAAGAACCCCATAATCGGTTCGGTTGAGATGTTGACCGCAACCCTTCCCCTCTGCCAAACATCGATGCCTTCAAAGTTGGCTGAGGTCAGCGCCGCATAGCCGTCCTCCTGTTCCAAGCCCACAATCTGCATGTGTGGATGGACGAGGCTGCCGCCCGAAAGCGGACCCTTGTTCTTGTACATGAGCACGCTTCGATACTGCTGCGAATCGATCATCTGCTGCCAGCAATCCAGAGCAAACCTCATCACATGGTGGAGTTCATCCGGCTTATAGGTCACCAGGTCGGCATCGTGATCGGCCGACTCGATCAGCACGGTTTGACGGGTGGCGCGCAGGGTCTTGAACTTATTCTCGAGCCAGATGCAGTCACCGTCGCGCTGGATGATGTTGGTGAGCCCCTCCGTGTTGCAAAAGGGACACGCGGTACCGGGGCGACGGTTGTCGTCGGGCTTGCCGCTCGCCTGCTGAACATCGAATACCAGCGCCACGGGTTATACCTCCAGCGGCACGATCTTGGTGCCATGGAGCTCGGAGACGTCTAGCGCCGCCGCGACCGCGTCGCGATTTGCCGTAGTGATGCCGCCGCCGGGAAGGATGGTCAAACGATCACCCGCATACTCGATTAAACGAGCCAGGTGATCGAAATTATCCTCGATCGACGTACCGGCAGCGCCGCCATGCGTGAGGATGCGCGTAACGCCGCAGTCGGCAAGTGTATCAATCGCATCGAGCTGAGCCTCGGGCGAGAGCTGGTCAAATGCCATGTGGAAGGTGATGTCGATGGGCTCACGCTTACATTCCTCGGTCGCGCAGCCCGCAGCCATCACGAGGGCGCCAAGCGTAAGTTCGTCGAGCGCCCATCCGCCAGCGCAGGGCTTGCAGCAGCCAAAGACCAAGCCGTCAACGCCGGCGCTTACGGCAAGGCCCAGGTCCATCTCCATCATACGCAGCTCGTCCTGGTCGTAGTGAAAGTCGCCGCCACGCGGGCGAATCATGCACATCACCCGTGCATCGTGCTCGTGGACATAGTTGGTCGTAGCGCTGATAACGCCGGCCGAAGGCGTGGTGCCACCAACGGCAAGGTTGTCGCACAGCTCGATACGCCTTGCACCGGCATCGATAGCCGCCGGCACCCGCTCAAAGTTCTCGGCACAAAACTCGTACACCATAGATAGACCCCCAGATGACATTTCTATTTCCACACGGCATTGTCGCACTTTAAAAACCAACCCGCATGACAGAGCAAAATGATTTGGTGGGGACGAAGGAAAACGTCCCCAACGACTACCTCCAACGCCGCAGGCAGAGGACGGACAGCGAGCGGGCACCAGAGCGAACAGATTGGCATGAAAAGAGGGCGGCATAGACCTTCTGGTCATGCCGCCCTCTTTGAATGACAAGCTGTCGCTCTGGTGCCCGCGCAGCGTCGACTGGTCCGCCGTTCGGTAGAACGGCGGAACCGCCTAACCGCCCAAGTAAGCTTTGCGGACGTTGTCGTCGTGCAGCAGCTCTTGACCAGTGCCGGTCATGGTGATCTTGCCGGTCTCGAGCACGTAACCGCGTGTGGCGATGGAAAGCGCCATCTGCGCGTTTTGCTCGACCAGAAGCACCGTGGTACCGGCCTTGTGCAGGTCCTCGACAATCTGGAAGATCTGTTCGATCAGAATCGGTGCCAGACCCATGGAAGGTTCGTCGAGCATAAGCAGTTTGGGGTTACTCATAAGGGCGCGCCCCATAACGAGCATCTGCTGCTCGCCGCCCGAAAGGGTGCCGGCGACCTGGCGACGACGTTCCTTCAGGCGCGGGAACTGCTCGTAGACGCGCTCCAGGCCCGGAGCCACCGTGGACTTGGGCTGCGTATAGGCACCCATCTCCAGGTTCTCCTCGACCGTCATCTGCAAAAAGGCGCGACGACCCTCGGGAACCTGAGCCAGGCCCTTACCAACCAGCTTATCAGCGGGCGTATGAGTAATGTCCTCGCCCATAAACTTGATGGAACCGGTCTTGGAACGCAGTAGGCCCGAGACGGTCTTGAGCGTTGTGGACTTGCCGGCACCGTTGGCGCCAATCAAGGCCACGATCTCGCCCTCGTTAACGTTAAAGGAGATGTCCTTAATGGCGTGGATGGCGCCGTACCAGACGTTGATGTTGTAGACGGAAAGCATCGGCTCTGCCATTTAGTTCTCCCCCTTATCCTGCTTGCCCAGATATGCCTCAATAACAGCGTCGTTGTTCTGGATTTCCTCTGCCGTGCCCTTGGCGATGACCTTACCAAAGTTGAGCACGCAGATGCCCTCGCAGATGTTCATAACGAGCGACATATCATGCTCGATAAGCATGATAGCAATGCCAAAGGTGTCGCGAATCTTGACGATGTTCTCCATGAGCTCCGCGGTCTCGGACGGGTTCATGCCGGCAGCAGGCTCGTCGAGCAGCAGTAGCTTGGGGTTGGTGGCAAGCGCGCGGACGATCTCCAGACGACGCTGAGCGCCGTAAGGCAGCGATCCGGCCTGCTCGTTTGCCAGATGCTCCATATCAAAGATGGACAGCAGCTCCATGGCGCGCTCGTGAGCAGCCTTCTCGTGCTTCCAATACGTCGGCAGGCGCAGCACGCCCTCAAAGCCGGAGTAACGCTCCTGGTTATGCAGGCCGACCTTGACGTTATCCTCCACCGTCATGGTGTTGAATAGGCGAATGTTCTGGAAGGTACGGGCAATACCCATGCGGTTGACCTGGTAGACCGACTTGCCCGAGGTGTCCTCGCCGTCGAGCAGGATGGTGCCATGCGTGGGCTGGTACACCTTGGTGAGCAGGTTGAAGACCGTGGTCTTGCCGGCGCCGTTGGGACCGATCAGACCGGCGATCTCGGTCTTGCCGATAGTCAGGCTAAAGTCGTCGACTGCCTTAAGGCCACCGAACTCAATGCCCAGGTGGATGCACTCGAGTGCAGGGCGCTCGCCCAGGTCACGATCGGGAACGATGGCGCCAGAAGGATACGGGACCATCTTGCCCTTCTTGAACTCAAATTTACTGGGCATCGGCTGCCACCTCCTTCTTGGAAGCAAAGCGGTCCTTGACGCGACCGAAGAACGCCTTGAGCTGCGGGTTGTTGGTAAAAATCATGACCAGGATCAGCACGATGGCGTAGATGAGCATGCGGTAGTCCGAGAACTGACGAAGCAGCTCGGGAAGCACCGTGAGCAACGCCGCCGCGATGACGGAACCGCGCATGTTGCCCAGGCCGCCCAGGACCACGAACACCAGAATGAGGATCGACGTGTTGAAGTCGAACTTGGTGGCGGAGAGCTGCGAGAAGTTACCGCCGAAGAGAGCTCCGGCAGCACCGGCGAGGGCAGCGGAAACCACGAAGGCGATCATGCGGTACTCCGTGACGGAGATGCCTACGGACTCGGCTGCAATCTTGTTATCGCGCACGGCCATAATGGCACGGCCGGTACGGCTGCGGACCAGGTTGAGCACGATCACGAGTGCGACCATGACCAGGATGGCACCGGCGAGGAAGGTCGAGTACGTCGACACGCCCGAGGCGCCCTGGGCGCCCTTGATGATGGCGGTGCCGTCCTCGAGCAGGTGCAGGTCGTCGATCGTAGAGTTGCCCGTGATGTTAAAAATCACGTGCAGGCCGCGGGAGTCGACGCCCACAATGAGGCAGGTGACGATCTCTTTGATGATCTCGCCAAAAGCCAGGGTCACGATGGCCAGATAGTCGCCGCTCAGGCGCAGGACCGGGATACCAATCAAGAAGCCCAAGATGGCAGCGGCGATAGCGCCGACCACAATGCTGATGATCAGACGCATCGGATCGGACGGAACGGCGCTCTCCAGCGCGACGGCGGTGACGATGCCCGTGTAGGCACCGACGCTCATAAAGCCCGCGTGGCCCAGCGACAAGTCGCCCGCGATGCCGACGACGAGGTTGAGGGAAATGGCCATGACGATATAGGCCGTGATGGGAACCAGCTGACCGGCGATCATGCGCGGAATCATGTGGTTAGACTGCATAAAGAACACGATGGCGAAGGCCACGATGCACATGGCGTACGTGACAAAGTCGTGACGCGTCTGCTTGTCTTTAAGAAACTTCATAACGCTCACCTACACCTTCTCGGGGACGTACTTGCCCAAGAGGCCGGCAGGCTTGACGAGCAGGACGATGATCAAAACACCAAAGACGATGGAGTTGGCAAGGCTCGTGGAAATGTAAGCCTGCGCCATCGCCTCGATGATGCCGATGAGAATGCCACCGACAAAGGCACCGGGGATGGAGCCGATGCCGCCGAAGACGGCGGCGTCGAAGGCCTTGATGCCAGGCATGGCACCCGTCGTGGGCTGCAGCACCGGCGAGTAGGAGCACAGGAGCACGCCGGCGATGGCGGCAAGCGCCGAGCCGATGGCAAACGTCATCGAGATGGTGCGGTTGACGTTGATGCCCATGAGCTGAGCGGCGGCCTTGTCCTCGGACACGGCGCGCATGGCCTTGCCCATCTTGGTCTTACCTGTAAAGAACATCAGGCCGGCCATGATAACCAGGCAGGCGACGATGGTGACGAGCGAGACGGCGCTTACGTTGAACTTGGCCAAGAACTCCGGCACCTGGAAGGTGACGAGCGAAGTGAAGTTCTTGGGCGTGGCGCCCCACAGAAGCTGCGCGGCGTTCTGCAGGAAGTAAGACACGCCGATAGCCGTGATCAGAACGGCCAGCGGGCCTGCTTGGCGCAGCGGCTTATAGGCCAGACCCTCGATGAGAACGCCGAGAACCGTGCAGACCACACAAGAAAGAATTACAGATACCCAGCCCGGGAGGCCGAGATACGACGTGGCGCAGAACGAGACATAGGCACCGACCATGATGACGTCGCCGTGAGCGAAGTTCAGCATCTTGGCGATACCGTAGACCATGGTGTAGCCCAACGCGATGATGGCGTAGACGCTGCCCATGGACAGGCCGTTGACCAGGTATTGGATAAAGACCGTCATGTTCCACATCCCCCTTTCGAATAGGTTTCCAGTTGATGTATGAAACAGGGACGTTACATCGTCCCTAGATACCAAGCAAGCAGGGAAGGCCAAAACCTCCCCTGCTTGGGATCAAAACCGCTCTATGTAAGGCGGCCAATTAGGCCTGTACGTACTTGCCGTCGGTGATGACGTACGCCGTGGGCTCCTTCTGAACCTGGCCCTTATCGTTCCAGGTGAGCTTGCCGGTCAGACCGTCAACGGTAATCTTGAGCATAGCCTTGGACAGCTTCTCGGCGGCCTCGGTCGGGTCGGCGTCGACACCAAGACCGGCCTCCTTGAGGGCCTCGGCCACCGCGTGCACGCCGTCGTAGGCGTCGGCGGCAAACTGGTCGGGGGTATCGCCGTACTTATCCTTGTAAGCGTTGACGAAGTCGGCGTTCTTCTCGTCGTCGGCGGAGAACGGGGTCATGAGCAGCAGACCCTCGGCAAGAGAGGTATCGAAGCCCTCAACGCCCAGGATGCCGTCCATGCCGTCGCAGCCCATCATCTTGACGTCGTAGCCCATGTCCTTGGCGTTCTTGAGCAGGACGGACGCCGGCGTGTAGTAGATCGGCGCAAAGATCATGGTGGCGCCGGCCTGCTTGGCCTTGGTCAGCTGGTTCGTAAAGCTCGTGGCGGAGTCGTCCTTAAAGGTCTCCTCGTCAACAATCTCGAGCTTGGACTCAGCGGCCTGGGCCTTAAAGGAATCTGCGATGCCCGAAGAATAGGCGTCGCCGGAGTTATAGAACAGCACGAACTTCTCGTCCGCATACTTCTGCGCCAGGAACTTGGCAGCGTTGACACCCTGGTTGGGGTCGGTGAAGCAAACCTGGAAGACGCAATCCTTGCCGTCGGTGACGTCCTCGGAGGACGCGGACGGGGTGATCATGAACGTCTTGGGGTCGTTACCGCACTCGGCGGCAACGGCAACCGACGCACCCGTGGTGGTCGGGCCGACGAGGGCCTGCATGCCCCAGTCGAGCAGGGTATTGA
>DBFMRS010000127.1:0-4487 GCA_048387515.1 Collinsella sp. | reverse complement strand
CGGTCGGCACCCTCCATAAAGCGGTAGATGCGCGGAACCGGGTCATCGTCTGCCAGCAGCAGCGCAATGTCCTTGTTGGGGAAAAACTTCATGAGCGAAAGGCCCAGACCCAATACGGAGCCCAAGGCATCGCCATCGGGAGAAGTATGTCCCGAAATCGCAATGGAGGACGCACCCTCGATGAGCTCGAGGATGCGTCGCTGAATATCTGCAGACTCGCACGAGGCGAGGTCGGCGGAATTAGTCATCTAAAGCTGCCTCCTGGGCGGCATCCGCTATCGGATAGCCGTCCTCGTCCTTTTCGATCGCAAGCGTGGCGGGAACGTTTTCCAGCGCACGCGTGATGCGCTCGGCCTCATCGGTCGAGCGATCGATGCGAAAATCGAGCTCGGGCGTAACACGCCAATCGAGCGAGCGAGCCAACAGGCTGCGAATACGGCCCTTAGCGCTAGCGAGCGCCTCCATGACCTCGTTGTAGCGGCTCGCATCGCACGACACGTACACGCGCGCGAACGAACGGTCCACCGCGACCTCGACCGCGGTCAAAGTAACCAGGTCGAGACGCGGATCGGAAACCTCAAAGAGCAGGATATAACCGAGCTTCTCGCGAAGCTGCTCGCTCAGACGGCGGGTTGCCTGCGTTTGCTTCATAGCGCTACCCCCTACTCGGTACGGGCAACCTGGTCGATGCGGTAACCCTCGATCTGGTCGCCGGGCTTGATGTCCTGGAAGTTCTCCAGACCAATGCCGCCCTCGGAACCGCTCTTGAGGCTCTTGGCCTCGTCCTTGTAGTGGCGCATCGAGGCGATCTTGCCGTTGAAGACCACGATGCCGTCGCGCACCAGGCGCACGGAATCGGTCGCGGCGATCTCACCCTCCTCGACGCGGACACCGGCGGCGATACCGACTTTGGGCACCTTGAAGGTGTCCAGGACGGTCGCGGTACCCGTGGCGACCTCGACCTCGGTGGGCTTGAGCATGCCGATACGGGCGGCGTCGAGCTCCTCGAGGCACTTGTAGATGACGTCGTAGCAACGGATCTCGACGCCCTCGCGCTCGGCGGCGGAGCGGGCCTTACCGTCGGGACGGACGCCAAATCCGATGATGATGGCGTTGGAAGCGTCGGCCAGGACGACGTCGGTCTCGTTGATGGCGCCAACGGCGGAGTGGATCGTGTTGATGCGAACCTCGGACTGATCCATCTTGTCGAGCGAGTCCTGAAGGGCCTCGATGGAGCCCTGGACGTCGGCCTTGATGATCAGGTTGAGCTCCTTGACCTCGGCGTCGGCAATGGTCTCGAAGAGGTTCTCGAGCGTGACGTGCTTGACGCGGCTCTGCTCCTCGATACGGGCCTTCAGCGAACGCTCGTCGGCCAGGGCACGAGCCTCGCGCTCGTCCTCGAACACGCGGAACTCATCACCGGCGTTGGGCACGGACTGCAGGCCCAAAATCTCGACGGCGTCGGAGGGACCGGCCTCGGTGACGGCACGACCCTTGGGGTCGAGCATGGCACGGACGCGGCCATAGGTAAGGCCGGCGACCAGCGTATCGCCCACGTGCAGGGTACCGCGGGTCACGAGCACCGTGGCAACCGAACCGCGGCCCTTGTCGAGTTTGGCCTCGAGGACGTTGCCGGAGGCAAAGGTGTCCGGGTTGGCCTTGAGCTCGAGCACGTCGGCCTGGAGCAGCACGGTCTCCAGAAGGTCGTCGATACCGATCTTCTGCTTGGCCGAGATGTTAACGAACATGTTCTGTCCGCCCCACTCCTCGGGGATGACGCCGTACTCGGTGAGCTCCTGACGCACACGGTCGGGGTTGGCTCCCGGCTTATCGATCTTGTTGACGGCGACGACGATGGGTACGCCGGCGGCCTTGGCGTGGTTGATCGACTCGACGGTCTGGGGCATGACGCCGTCGTCGGCAGCCACGATCAGAATGACGATGTCGGTCACCTTGGCGCCGCGGGCACGCATAGCCGTAAAGGTGGCGTGACCCGGGGTATCGATAAAGGTGATCTTGCGGTCGTTGATCATGACCTGCGAAGCGCCGATGGCCTGCGTAATGCCGCCCGCCTCGCCGGCAGCGACGCCGGTGTGACGGATGGCGTCAAGCAGCGACGTCTTGCCGTGGTCGACGTGGCCCATGACGGTGACGACCGGGGCACGCGGCTTAAGGTCGGCGGGATCGTCGTAGAACGAGAAGGTGTTCTCCTCCTCGGGGGTGATGATCTTGATCTGACGGCCCAGGTCGTCGGCAACGAGCTCAACGAGGTCGTCGGACATGGACTGCGTCATGGTGAGCGGCGTACCCAGCAGGAACAGGCGCTTGATGATGTCGTTGGCCGGAACGTCGAGCGCCTCGGCAAGCTCCTGGACGGTAACGCCCTGGGAGACCTTGATGGCGTCGAGGTCCTCGGGGTTCACGCCCTGGGCCAGCGCCTCCTCTATCTTGCGCTCCTCCTGAGCCTTGGCAGCCTCGCGCTCGCGCTTCTCCTTGCGCTTCTTGCGGCGACCGGTGGACTCGCGAGAGGCCTCCTCGACGGCAGCACGAGCCTCCTCGAGCACCTTCTCGCGGCTGTACTCCTCGGCCTCGCGAGCCATGCGGCTGTAGTGGTCCTCTTCGTTGTTGTGACCGCCCTTGCGCTTCTTGCCCTTGCCCTGCTTATCGGGGTTGGGGAAGTCCATGCCGGCAGCGACGTTGTTGCTGGCGTTGGTGCGATGGCTGTGCGGACGGCTCTCGGAGGCGTTGCGATCGGAATTGTTGTCGGAGGCGTTGCGATCGTTACGACGGCCACCGCGGCGGTCGTTGTTGCCGCCACGACGGTTACCGCGCTCGGCGGCGCGCTCGGCCTTGGCCTTGTCCTCGGCGTCCTTCTTCTCCTTGAGCACGGTCTCCTGTGCGGCGATCTGGTCGAGCAGCGAACGGAAGCGGGAACCGGAGTCGGAAGCGGGAACGGCGCGGCGCTGGGCCTCGCGGGCAGCCTCCTCCTTCTCGCGGGCAAGGCGCTCCTGCTCGGCCTTCTTCTTGGCCTCGGCCTCGGCGCGGGCAGCCTCCTCGGCAGCCTGGGCTGCGGCAAACTGGCGGCGCTCCTCCTCGCGGGCCTTCTCGGCGGCGATGCGCTCGCGCTCGGCCTCGGCAGCGCGTGCGGCCTCCTCGGCGGCAGCTGCCTGCTCCTCGGCCTGCTTGGCGGCCTCGACTTCCTGGGCGCGGGCCTCGATCACCGAGGCGAGCTGCTTGCGGACCATGGCGACATAGGCGTCCTCCAAGGTGGAGGAAGCGGACTTAGCGGGAATCTTCATATCGGCGAGATGACCCATCAGTTCCTTGGAGGTCATGCCGAACTCTTTGGCCAGGGTGGACACACGGACTTTTGCCATATGACTTCACCTACCCTTTCTGGCACCTTGGGTGCCTAGAGACTGAACGAGCGTGGGAGACGCGCCGGGACCCGCCCGGCGCGACCGCGCGCTAGATCAGGTCCTCCGCATCATCGAAGGCGTCGGTGTCATGGACACCGCAGAAACGGGAGCCGGGACGAGCCTGGTTGCGGCACTGGATGCCGTCCTCGGACACGTACTCGCAGCGGCGGACGTCCTCGTCCTCCTCGTCACCGATCAGGTCGGCGGCGGGCTCCTCGTGAACGGGAACGTTCTTGAGGATGTCGGCGGCAAGGGTCTCGGACTTGATGTCGATGTGCCAGCCGGTCAGGCGCGCGGCGAGGCGGGCGTTCTGGCCCTCCTTGCCGATGGCGAGGGACAACTGGTCGTCGGGCACGATGACGCCGGCGTAGGCCTTCTCCTCGTCGATGAGGACGCGGGTGACCTTAGCGGGCGACAGGGCGTTGGCGACGTAGACGGCAGGATCGGCATCCCACAGGATGACGTCGACGCGCTCGCCACGGAGCTCGCCCACGACAGCGCGAACACGGCTGCCCTTGGGGCCGACGCAGGCGCCCACGGGATCCAGACGGTCGTCGAGCGAGTGGACGGCGACCTTGGAGCGCTGGCCGGGCTCGCGGGCGATCGACTTGATCTGGACGGTGCCCTCATAGATCTCGGGCACCTCCTGCTCAAACAGACGACGCATGAGCTCGGGGTGGGTACGGGAGATGACAATCGGCGGACGGCTGTGCTCGCCGCGAACCGGCTGCAGGTTGGAGTTAGGGTCGCGAACGTCGATGATCACGGCCTTGATGTGCTGGTTATGCAGGTAGCGCTCGCCCATCGGACGCTCGTTGCGCTCGTTCTCGTAACGACGCTGATCGAAGTGCGGCAGCTCGGCCTCGACGCCCTCGCGGATCTTGACAATCGTGAAGTCGGGTGTGGACTGCAGCACGGTACCGCTGATGAGGTCACCGATGCGGCCGGAGAACTCCTCGTAGATCTGCTCGCGAGCGGAGTTACGCACGATGGCGTTGATCTCGGCCTTGGCGTGCTGGGCAGCTATGCGGCTCGTGTTCTTGGGGGTGACGTCGATCTCCTCAAACT
>DBFMRS010000126.1:0-3638 GCA_048387515.1 Collinsella sp. | reverse complement strand
TGACCCCAGCCGGGGTGATTCCATCGCAAATTCCGGTGACCGTGGGCAGCTAATTAGGCGCCGTAGGGGTTGCGGTCGCGCTCAATGCGTTGGCGGATGTGGGCGTACTCGATAATCAGTAGCACCAGGAGTAGGACCATGATGGCTAGGTAGCTCACCACAGCGCCCATCATACCCAGCAGCTTAATCAGGATCACCGGGAGCACCACGCTCACGGCAAAGCAGATCAGGTAGATCTTGGTGACGTCTCCAGCGTGGCGCAGCACTGTGATGATGGCGTAGATAAAGTCGATGGCCGCGGTGATGCCGCCGGCGACGACCATCAGCAGCGCCAATGTGCGGTAGCGCTCAAAGTTGAGGCCGTACATATAGCTCATGAGGGGAATGCCGGGACCGGCCATAAATGCGGCGCACACGCCGGTGATGACCACGATCAGCGCCATAACAGCAACAATAATCAGGTCAAAGCGACGACGCTTGCGAGGATTAGCCCAAATGCTCGACAAGCGCAGGAGCTGCGGTTTATAGACAAATCCAATGCTCAACAGAATAGCCTGAGCTGGAAAAAACAGGGCATTAAAGTACAGCTGGTATTTGTAGGCCAGTGTTCCTTCCATCACAAACTTGGGCATGCTCTCGATAAGGTTGAACAGGAATAGCGCGCCAAAGAGTGGGGCGCAGTGGACAAACAGGTGGCCGACCTCGCGCAGGCTCACGCGGCGGGATTTTTCGGTCTCGAGCAGGGCGAGCGGCGCGGTGACCAGCACGAGCGAGGCGATCGCGGCAATGCCCATGGCCATGGCCGCGATGGACATGCTGCGCGTGAGGAACAGTGCCACGCTAAAGACCGCGATGACGCCGACGGAGCGTAGCGTTTGGCTCATGCCAGCCAGGTAGAGCTTGTCGGCCTGCTGCAGGCGGCCTTCGTACACGTCGGCGACGCCGTCGATGACCTTATACAGGTAGGCGCCCAGGCCGATCGTCGCCATCTGCGTGTCATAGCCGCGGGCGCTGCTGTACATGAGGCCGCAGCCTAGGGCGAGCGCTCCGCAAAGCCAGCGGTTGAGCTGGTAGGAGGCAAAGGACGTCTTTTCGTCGATGTCCGAGACCTGGAAATTGCGCACGCCGTAGTTGCACGCGATCATGATGAGCGTGCCGGTGACAAAGGCGATGGAGAATTTGCCTGCTTCTTCGGCGCCCACGAGTTGCGTAGACACGATGGTGAGCAGCGGAAACGCCAAACCCCACACGGCGGTGCCGAGGGTGTTCCAAAGATAGTCGCGACTGGTGGCGTGCTCCTCGTATTCCGCCTCCTGCATGGAGAGGCCGCCGCCGTAGACGGCGCCGAGCAGACGGTTCCACCAAGTGTTGACCATGCGGCGGACGGGGCCGGGCTCCCGATCGCGTTCGCGCCGGCGACGTGTGGCTTGGCTGCTATCGGGCCCGCCGGCGTTGCGCTGACTCAGCTCTTTGATGCGTGCGAGTTCCTCGGCAGTGTGCGAGGCAGGGAAGAGGCCGTTCTCGATGCGGCCGCCCTGGGCCTTCGCGGCGCCGTCTCTCGATGCAGCGGGGTTGGAGACGCCGTTGCGGCGAGCGATGGCGCGGCGAATGCTATCGAGGGGCGTGATGCTCAAAGCGGAGTCCTTTCTATTGCTGCGCTTTAGTATAGACGCGACGGTGTTCGTTCGTGTTTTTGAACGGATTGTTCAATAATTTCGGCGGGCGGCTGTAATTTGTCGGTAAACGTGCGGTATCCTGTTGAAGTTTTGTGACACCCCCGATGCCGCCCACGCGGTACCAAGGAGCTTCTACCTATGGACGTCGCCGCATTCTTACTGGCTCTTGTGCCGATTATTTGGCTGGTCGTGATGCTGCTGTGCTTTAAATGGCCAGCTTGGAAGGCCGCTATCGGATCGTTTGTCCTTTCGTGCTTGCTTGCCTTCGCATGGTGGCACCTGCCGGCAGCGCAGATCGCGACCGCCTCGCTCGAAGGTTTTTTGATGGCTCTGTGGCCCATCGTCCTGGTGATCGTCGCCGCGGTGTTCACGTATAACCTGTGCGTTCGTACGGGCGCCATGGACGTGATCGGCAGCATGATCACCTCCATCAGCAGCGACCGCCGTCTGCTGGCGCTGCTCGTGGCTTGGTGCTTCGGTGGCTTTATGGAGGGCATGGCCGGCTTCGGTACCGCTGTCGCCATTCCCGCCGGCATGCTCGCGGGCCTGGGCTTTGAGGCCGTGCCTGCCGTGCTCATCTGCCTGCTGGCCAACGGCGTGCCCACGCCCTACGGCTCCATCGGCATCCCCACGGTGTCCGTTGCCGACCTGGTGGGTTTGGATTCCCTTCACCTAGCGACCGTTCAGCTGGTGCAGCTCGCACCGTTCTTTGTGGTGATGCCGCTATTTATTGTGCTGGTTGCGGGCCGTGTTGCCGATGACCAGGGCAATGCCGCGAGTGTGGGCGAGCGTCTGCACGGTGTTGCCGGCGTGACGTTGCTCTCCGGCGTGTCGTTTGTCGGCGCGGCTCTGGTCGTTGCCATGTTTGTGGGCCCCGAGCTGGCCGTGGTCGTAGGATCCATCGTTTCGCTCGCGCTGACAGCTGCACTTGCCATGCGTGCCGAGAAGTCGGGGCATCTGGACGCACGCTTTCACATGAATATCGAGGCGGGGGAGAAGCTCACCGTTAAGTCGGCGCTTTCGGCCTGGTCGTGCTTCATCCTGATCTTTGTGTTGCTGCTGGGCACGTCTAATCTGGTGCCCGCTGTACATGCTGCGCTCGCGCCGTTTGCGAGCCATGTGCAGGTGTATTGCGGTGAGAATCCCGGTATGCTTACGTTTTCGTGGATCAACACGCCAGGCGTCTGGATTTTCCTGGCGGCGTTTGTCGGCGGTGCCATTCAGGGCGCTTCGCCGCGCATGATGGGCGAGGTGCTGGCCGCGACTGTGAAGCAGATGACGCCGACGGTGATCACGATGCTTTCGGTACTGGGCTGCGCCAAGGTGATGGGCTATGCCGGCATGATTTCGTCGATCAGTGCGTTTTGCATTGCGGTCGCCGGCGGTCTCTACCCGATTCTGGCTCCGTGGATCGGCGCAGTCGGTGCGTTCGTGACCGGCTCGGGCACGTCCTCGGGCATGCTGTTTGGTCCCATTCAGAGCCAGGCCGCCACTGCGCTGGGTGTGAGCGACTACTGGATGGTCGCATTGAACGCCCTGGGCGTCGCCGCTGGTAAGATGATCTCGCCGCAGACCCTCGCCATTGGTCTTGCCGCCGTGCACGTGCGCGGTAAGGATGCCGAACTCCTGGGCGCGGTGCTGCCCTACGCTGCCGGCATGCTGGTCCTGATGAGCGCCATAGCCATGCTCGGCCAAGGCCTGCCGCTGTGGTCGGCACTTAGGGACGTTCCTTATGTGCCGGCACTTTGGGAACGTCCCTAAGTGCCGGCATCCGGGGACATTCCTTGAATGTTGCCTGTTCAAGAGTGTCCCCAATGACTAGTTGTTTAAAAACGTCCCCAATGACTAGGCCGCTTGCCTGCGATTTTTGACCGTTGGGCGGGCTTGCCACCCTTGCCGCAAAAACGTTTTTGCATATAGGGTACAACGGGCTTTACGTGAGTAAAGTGCGCGCCGCGTCCA
>DBFMRS010000125.1:0-12617 GCA_048387515.1 Collinsella sp. | reverse complement strand
CTCCGGGGCCGGGGGCCCGCGGGCCGAGGCCGCCGGGGAGGCCGCGGCCGCCTCCACCGCGCCCCCGCCGGCGCTCGTCGAGGCCGAGAACAGGCAGGTCAGGTTCCTGGCCGCCCGGATATCGGAGGCCCTCGACGAGGCCGGGGCCCTCGAGGCCGAGACGGCGGCGCTGCTCGAGGGCGACGAGACCTACGCGTGCCTGCTCACCGTGCCCGGCATCGGCCCGAGGACCGCGGCGCAGCTCGCGGTGTCGGTCGACATCGGGAGGTTCCCGGACCACGACCACCTGGCCTCGTACTGCGGCATAGCCCCGAGGGTGAGGAGCTCCGGCACGTCGGTGAGGTCGGTCAGGGCGTCCAGGCGCGGCGACGCGAGGCTCAAGTCCCTGCTGATCTTCTCGTGCAACAGCCTGGTGAGGTCCTCGGGGCGCTACGGCGAGTACTACCGGGCCTGCAGGGCGCGGGGCATGGGGCACGGGCGGGCGCTCAAGGCCGTCGCGAGGAAGCGGCTCAGGGCGATATACGCCGTGATGCGCGACCGGGTGCCCTACCGGGAGTAGCCCCGACGGTTGACAAAACTATAGGAACACCCAACAGCGGCTCCATCACAAACACCGCGAGCCCGCGCTCGGCGGCCGCCATGAGTCCCGCCGTTCCCGCTTGGTAGCGCTCTCCAGCGTAGTTGTACTGGATCTGGCAAAAGTCCCAGTCATACGCGTCAAGCATCGTGAGAAAGTCCGCCGCACTGCCGTGGTACGAAAAACCTATCTGGCGAATACGCCCCGCAGCCTTTTGGTGCGCAATCCAGTCCTCGATACCCAACGCTGCCACGCGCTCCCACTGCGCGGGCGAGGTGATGTTGTGCATGAGGTAGTAGTCGATATGGTCAGTCCGCAAACGGTGCAGTTGCTCGTCAAAAAAGCGGTCGAAATCCTCCGCGCATTTGCACGAAGCATGTGGCAGCTTGGTCGCGAGCAAAACCTGGTCGCGTAGGCCTAGGCGCTCAAGCGAAGCGCCCACGCAAGCCTCGTTGCCGGGATAGAGATAGGCCGTGTCCAGGTAGTTAATCCCCTGCTCCACCGCACGGGAAATGATGGCATCGGCTGTCTTCGCATCGGGGCGTCCCGGCGCGCCGGGAAACCTCATGCAACCCAGCCCCAGCGCCGAGATACGGTTGCCGCTTTTGGGGTCAACGCGATATTGCACTGCCTTTCCTCTCCCCTCGAAGCCCTAATGAGGCGAAACACAACGGCCACGCCGTCGAAACACATTGGAATCGCAATCGAGAACGTATCGTAACGTAGCAGAAATCGAGCCGTCACGACACCGCTTTAACATCAGCAAAAAGCCCGATGAAAGGAGGCAAGCGTGACCACGCGCGAGGACGCCTACCCCTACCCCGGTGAACAATACATCCTCTCGGTCGACCGTTATCAGATCGAGGTCATGGACCATCTGGACGAGCTTCCCGCCACGGGCGCCGTCATCTTCTGCGCCCTCCCCAAGGCCCGCGATGGCGTTGGATATCCCGCACGCGTTTTCGCGGTCTGCCCTGCGGCATAAGCGCACAGCGCAATAGTTTCTTTTTCTTAACAGCAGCCCCGCGCGCTCACCAAACGTCCCGGCGACATACAATCCATCAGGCGCCCCTTACGCGGGCGCCTTTTATATATGGGGAGATGATTCACGTGCAGATCAACAAGGTCGCCTTTATCGGCAAGGGCGGCGTCGGCCTGCTCTACGGGAGCATGATTGCCAAGGCCCTCGGCAATGACGCCGTCGAATACGTTATGGATGACGCACGTTTTGAGCGTCACGCGAGCGATGCGCTCACCGTCAACGGCAAGCCCTGTGCGCTCAAATCCGTCCGCGTCAGCGAGGCGGTGCCCGCCGATCTGGTCATTCTCACGGTCAAGACCACTGGACTCGATGTGGCGCTCAAGACTATGGAGCGCGTCGTGGGGCCCAATACGCTCATCGCCTCGCTGTGCAACGGCATTACGAGCGAGCAAAAGATTGCCGAGCGCTTTGGCTGGAAGCGCACCGTCCTGGGTATCTGCCAGGGCATGGACGCCGTATTCCTCGACGGCGCGCTCACCTTTACCAATGCGGGCGAGATTCGCTTTGGCGCGGCAGCGGGCACCGAGCCCGCAACCGTCACCGCCATCGACGAGCTCTACACGCGCTGCGGCATCGCCCATACCGTCGAGAGCGACATTGCGCACCGCATGTGGGCCAAACTCATGCTCAACGACGGCATCAACCAGACCTGCATGGCCTACGGCGGGACCTACGGAAGCGCCACGGAGCCGGGCTCCGAGCAGCGTCGCTGCTTTGTTTCCGCCATGCGCGAAACGCTTGCGGTCGCCAACGCCGAGGGCGTAGAGCTGACCGAGGCAGACCTGACGCAGATGGTGCACCTCATCGAGGGAATCGACCCCGCCGGTATGCCCTCGATGGCGCAGGACCGCATCGCACAACGAAAAACCGAAGTTGAGGAGTTCGCGGGCACCATCTGCCGTCTGGCGGCCAAGCACGATATCCAGGCACCGCAAAACGAGTGGCTCTATCGGCGCATCCGCGATATCGAGGCAAGCTGGTAGCGCCCGGCTCACCACGTCAACAGACTCAACAGCAAAGCCGCCGCAAGGGAACCTTTCCCCTGCGGCGGCTTTCGTCTTCGTCTATGACCGGCGGCAACCTCACAACAGTTAGCGTTGCGACTCAGGCACCTCGTCCTCGCCATCGCGGCAAAGAACTACACCCGCACTTCCCAGCAGCGCAGCCGCGATCAACGCACCGACCACGATAGAGGCAGCCCCACAAGACCCCTGCATACCCGCGACGAGCGCGGCCGTAGGACCAAGGCAACCAAGCGTCAATGCAACGGCGGCAACGGCGATATCTCGAGCGTTCACAAGACCACTTCCTCCACGAGAAAGACTTTGTTTCTCGTGACTTAGTGTGCCCCGCGCCCATATGCGCGGCGTACTGCCACGGTAAGCGCTCTGTTAACTCAAACGCATACATAGAACGGGCGTCCTTACGTTGCCCTAAAGCTCGGTAAAAACGCCCGTCCGCCAAATATCCGTGATGCAGAAAAATTACCAGCCAGTGTAGTAGTCGGTGGTTCCGGCTGCGCAGCCGGAGTCATAGACCTTGCACTCACCCTTGGAGCCGGTAAACGTGGAGCCTTGGGCCTTATCGCCCGCGGCCACGACGTAGTAACCATCAGAATCGCGCCAAAAGCCCTCGGAATCCTGCGTCCATTCGCCCGTGCGGTGATGGTAGAGTACGTTGCTGCTGTAATAAGTCTCGCGGCGGCCGTTATAGTTATTGACGCCGCTCGAGCGCGTCAGGCCCGAGCCGTTCGCGTAATACGCAGCAGACGCGTAAGACGAGCCGGGACCGGCGTTGTAATACGAAGCCTGAACGGCCTCAGCGGCCTCGGCTTCGGCTGCAGCAGCCTCGAGCGCCTCGCGCTTGGCATCCTCAAGCGTGGAGCGGAGCTCATCGAGCTCGGTCGACTTGGCGTCGACCTCCCCCATCGTCAACAGGCTGCCCGCACCGTCGATGCAACGCTGCAACACAGCGCGCTCGTCATCGGTGGCATAGTCGCCATACATATTCATAATGATCTGAGCGCGCATCTCCAGGGAATCGCGCTTCGCCCCCATCGAGGCGTTCCACTCCTGCATAGAGCCATAACCGTCACCTCGGTAGTCGACGGGCTGCACCAGCGTCGCCTCGGACGGCGTAGATCCGACCGTATCGGATAGTGTTGCCGCGTGGGCATCAGTTGCGCCGACGCCCGCCAAAAGTGCCACGGTCAGAGCGGCGGAAAGGGCGGCGGCTTTCGGTTTTCGTGAATCGATCCTCATGTAGCTGGAAACCTCCGTAGTGCGTTTTTGCTGCGTTTGGGCTGCGTGTGATTCGATCGCGCTGCATAGTACCCCGAGCAAATCGCGACCTGCGGTTTTACTCAAAAGGCGCACGTCAATTGCGTAAAACTCACATCCACTCAACAGGAGTTTTCCACATCTCGATTGCATAAAGCATGCCAAAAACCCTGTAACAGCGCCCTTCCTATGCAAAAAAGGCGCCTGTGCAACCATCGTTCGCACAGGCGCCTTGAGCAGGCATTTTATGCAGTTATACCTATCGAGTCGCAAGGGGTCTTTGCACAAGTCGCCTTACTCGTCCAGCGCGGCGAAGGCCTGCTTCAGATCCCAAATGATATCCTCGGCGTTCTCGGTACCGATGGAAAGACGGATCGTGGAGGGCGTGATGTTCTGCTCGGCGAGCTCCTCGGCAGAGAGCTGGGAGTGCGTGGTGGTAGCCGGGTGCACGACGAGCGACTTGACGTCGGCCACGTTGGCGAGCAGCGAGAACACCTGCAGATGATCGATGAACTTCCAAGCTGCCTCCTGGCCACCCTTAATCTCAAAGGTAAAGATCGAAGCACCGCCGTTGGGGAAGTACTTCTGATAGAGCTCGTGATCGGGGTGCTCAGGCAGGCTCGGGTGGTTCACCTTGGCGACGTGGCTGTCACCAGCCAGAAACTCAACGACCTTCTTGGCGTTCTCGACATGACGGTCAACGCGCAGCGACAGGGTCTCGGTGCCCTGGAGCAGGACCCAGGCGTTGAACGGGCTGATGCAGGCGCCCTCGTCACGCAGCAGGATAGCGCGGACATAGGTTGCGAAGGCGGCGGGACCGGCAGCCTCGGCAAACGAAACACCGTGGTAGGAGGGGTTGGGCTCAGCGATCTGGGCGTACTTTCCGCTCGCCTTCCAATCGAAGTTACCGCCGTCGACGATCACACCGCCCAGCGAGGTGCCGTGGCCGCCGATGAACTTGGTTGCGGAGTGGACGACGATGTTGGCACCATGCTCCAGCGGACGGAACAGATACGGGGTGCCGAAGGTGTTATCGACGACAACCGGCAGACCGTGCTTCTTGGCGATCTCGGAGATGGCGTCGATGTTGGGGATGTCGGAGTTGGGGTTGCCGAGCGTCTCGAGATAGACGACTGTGGTGTTGTCCTTGATGGCGCCCTCGACCTCTTCCAGGTTATGGGCATCGACAAACGTGGTCTCGACGCCAAACTGGGAGAGCGTATGCTCCAGCAGGTTGTAGGAGCCACCGTAGATGGTCTTCTGAGCCACTACGTGGTCACCGGCCTGGGCGAGTGCCTGCAGGGTATAGGTGATGGCAGCGGCGCCAGAGGCGACGGCGAGGCCAGCAACGCCACCCTCGAGTGCGGCGATACGGTCCTCGAAGACGCCCTGGGTGGAGTTGGTCAGACGGCCGTAGATGTTACCGGCGTCGGCAAGACCAAAGCGGTCGGCGGCGTGCTGGGAATTGCGGAACACATAGCTCGTGGTCTGGTAGATAGGCACGGCGCGGGAGTCGGATGCAGGATCGGCGCTCTCCTGGCCAACGTGCAGCTGCAGGGTATCGAAACCAAAGGTGTGCTCGGGGTTGTTGATAAACTGGCTCATGATGATCTCCTTGATCGAACAAAAGTAATAAGAGTAAGAGAAATAAGTCGCTGTCTCCTGATCACGCCAACGGGCGCAAACAGGAGCCCGGCATTCGTCTTGGCAAGCAGTTCATATGCGGGCCTCCTTTCGCATCCCGGTTCCGTGGTTGGCTTAATTACCTACCGCCTTTGTGTGTTTTGAATAGTACGAGCATCGTCTCCCCGGGTCAATCACTTAAAAGCGCTAACCTGTTATCGGTTTTGTAGATAACACTCGAAAGGATGGGCGCCGATGACCCTCCAGCAGCTTCGCTTTTTGATCGCCGTTGCAGAGTCCGGTTCGATCAACGCCGCAGCCCAGCGCCTCTATACGGCACAGTCCAATATCTCCAATGCCGTCAAAAGCCTAGAGCAGGAACTTCATATCGAAATCTTTACGCGCTCTAGCCGCGGTGTTGCACTCACCAACGACGGCACCGAGCTTTTGGGTTATGCACGCCAGGTCGTAGAGCAGGCCGATATGCTCGAGGCGCGCTACGAGGACGGCGGCACCCCGCAAGCCCGCCTTGCCATCTCGGCCCAACACTACGCCTTTTCGGTCGAGGCCTTTGTCAACGTGGTCGAGCGCTGCCGCGACAGCAAGTTCGAGTTCATCATGCGCGAGACCACCACAGCGCAGATCATCGACGACGTGCGCGCGTTTCGCAGCGACATCGGCATCCTCTATCTGGACGACTTTAATACCCGTGTCTTGCAGAAGGCCTTTACCGATGCCCGAGCGAGCTTTCATCCCCTCTTTGATGCGAAAGTCCACGTGTTCGTTAGCGAGCGTCACCCGCTCGCACGCCGCCCTCAGCTGTCCCTTGCCGACCTCACGCCCTATACGCGCTACAGCTTTGAGCAGGGAACCTCGAACTCCTTCTATTACGCCGAGGAACCTTTTAGCTATATCCCTTGCGACCGCAACATACGAATCTCGGACCGTGGAACACTTACCAACTTACTTATCACGTCGAACGGTTACACCCTGTCGACCGGTGTCCTCTCCAATGAAATGCAATGGGGTATGGCATCGATCCCGTTAGTAGACGCCCCAACGATGCACGTAGGCTATATCATGCACGACGATCGCAAGCCCTCTCCCCTCTTGCAGCAATACCTCGACGAGCTCAACCGCATCATCCATGCCAACCAACTGTCGGAAGACGGGGTAGAAATCGTAGATTGCTAGCCCCCGGCGGGCATGGCGCTACAATGGTCACTCGCACGAAACATACCCAACGAAAGGAACCATGTGAAGGTCATCATCTATACCGACGGCTCGGCCCGATCAAATCCGGGACGCGGCGGCTACGGCGCCGTGCTCAAATACACCAACCCCGCCGGCAAGACCTTCACCTCCGAGCTTTCGCGCGGCTACGCCAAGACCACCAACAACCGCATGGAGCTCATGGCGGTCATCGTGGCGCTCGAGGCACTCAACCGCCCCTGCGACGTCGAAGTCCATTCCGATTCGCAGTACGTCGTCAACGCCTTCAACAAGCACTGGATTGACGGATGGAAGAAACGCGGCTGGAAGACTGCCAACAAGCAGCCTGTCAAGAACCGCGATCTGTGGGAGCGCCTGCTCACCGCAAAGAGCAAGCACAAAGTGGAGTTCATCTGGGTTAAGGGCCACGCCGGCCATGAGCTCAACGAGCGCTGCGACGAGCTTGCCACCACGGCGGCCGACGGCAGCAACCTCGATATCGACGCCGGCTTTAACGAGAGCGACCTGTAGCGGCGTTTTCGCACGCTATTTCCAACCCCTTCGCGCTACACTCATCCTGTAAACCGAACGGCACGAGGGGGATACATGCTGCGTATAGCGACCATCGGCACATCCATGATTACCGACGACTTTATCCAGGTCGTCAACGCCAACGACCAAGCTGCGTTTGTGGGCACGCTCTCGCGCGATGCAGATCGCGGCGCCGCCTTCACCGCCAAGCACGGTGGCGAGCGTAACTTCACCGCGCTTGACGAGCTTGCGTCCGCTGCCGACGTCGATGCCGTCTACATCGGCAGCCCCAATGCGCTCCACTACGAGCAGGCGCTCGCCTGTATCGCCGGCGGCAAGCACGTTATCGTCGAAAAGCCCTTCTGCGCCACCGAGGCGCAGGCGCTCGAGGTCTTTCGCGCAGCCGAGGCGGCGGGCGTCGTAGCCCTCGAGGCCATGCGCCCGCTCCATGACCCCGCTTTCCACGCCATCGAGGACGCCTTGGGTGAAATCGCCCCCATCCGCCGCGCCTCATTGCGCTTTGGCAAGTATTCCTCGCGCTACAACGAGATTCTCGCGGGACGCGCCACCAATATCTTCGACTGCAATATGGCATCGGGTTCCCTCATGGATATTGGCGTCTACACCGTCGAGCCCATGGTCGAGATTTTCGGCATGCCCTCCGGCCTTACGAGCATGGCTACTCTGCTCGACCCCACCACGCGACAGCTCACGCACGGCCCCATCGATGGCTGCGGTTCCATCCTCGCCAGCTACGGCGGTGGCCGTATCTCCGTCGAGCTCGCGCACTCCAAAATTACGAATGACCTGCTGCCCTCGCAGATCGAAGGCGAGCGTGGCACTATCCAGATCGACCATCTGTCCACGCCCCGCAACGTCCGCATCGACTATCGCGGCGATGTCGTACGCGGCTCAGCGACCGAGGCACCGCGCGAACAGGGCGAGAACGGCCGCGTGCTCGACCTGCCCAAATCGAGCAACACTATGGAATACGAACTCACAGACTTTATCACCGCCATCGGCGGCATCGATAACGTTAAGGAAGAGATTTGGGAGACCCCGGCGGGACGCCACGAGCTTGGCCACTACCGCGATGTCACGCTCGTCTCACTGCGCATCATGGATGCCGTGCGCCAGCAGGCCGGCATTACCTTCCCGGCTGACGCAGGCAAGCAGGCATAGCGATGGGCCTCTTCGACACGCTCTTCTCCAGCGTCACCGGCGGCAGTCGAGAGCCTCAAAAACCATCAAACGTCGAGCTCGAGCTGCGCCGCAGGCTTACCGTACTCGCAAGCGACGAGGCCACTCAAGACACTCCCCTGCGCTATTTCCTGCACTGGACGGGGCAAGTCCAAGGCGTTGGTTTTCGCTTTACCAACACCAACCTCGCGCAGGCACGCGCACTCACCGGCTGGGTGCGTAATATGGAAGACGGCTCAGTCGAGATGGAGATACAGGGAGCTCCGGCAAACATCCTATCTCATCTCGAGGCGCTTCATGCCTCCTACGAGCGCATGGGAACGCGTTTTCGCCTCGTAGACGCCCAGGCCCGAGCCCCACTTGCCAATGAAGACGGTTTCAGTCCTCATTATTAGTATTGTGTGCTAAATACGGTATCATTTACCTACGACCGTTAATAGAAAAGAGGCGAGGCGCATGGCGGTGCAAAGAAGGAATACCAGGCAGCGAAAGCTGGTTCTTGACGCCGTGCGCCAAAGCTATAACCATCCCACCGCCGACGAAATCTACAACGTCGTGCGCGCGCAGGATGACAAAATCAGCCGCGGTACGGTCTACCGCAATCTCAATCTCTTGGCCGACGCCGGCGAGATTCTCTCCATCAAGACACCGGGCGGCAGTCGCTTCGATCGCACCATCGAGCCGCACGCGCATATTATCTGCACCTCGTGCAGCCGCGTCATCGACGTACCGCTCCCCTTCGATGCCCAGCTCGACGCCAAAGCGTCCGAGCAAATCGGCTGGCACGTCACGTCGCACTACACCATCTTCGAGGGTCTCTGCCCCGACTGCCGATAGATGTTTGGGACATGCCTTAAAATCCACCTTTCCGCACTCTGCAGCAAAAAGTAGATTTCTAGACATGTCCCAAATGTCTACTCAGCAAGTAGACGACGCAGCTCTTCTTCGACCGTGCGCACGTAGCGGACGCGGTCGTTGATGCCACGCATAGAGGGATTGCAGCTCTCCATCAGATAGGGATGGCCCACGACGTTAAGCATGTCGCGATCGTTCTCATTGTCGCCAAACGCCATCATCTCATCGGGCGAAATACCCAGGGCACGACCGTAATCGGCAAGCGCGGAGCCCTTGCCCGAACCGAAACCGATAAAGTCCGTCCATTCGGTTCCCGACGTCATCACGTCGACACGGTCGCTGAAGAGGCGCTCAAAATGCTCCAGCGCCGCCGGCTGATCCACCTCGGGCGTCTGGAAGGCAATCTTAATGACGTCCTCGTCGATGTCCTCGGGACGGTCGACCACCGCCACATCGCAGTGGACCTCATAGCGCAAATGGTCGACGAACGCATCGTTGCCGCTCATGGTGTAGAGGTGCCCCTCACACGAAAGGGTCACGTCGGCATGGGGATACGCAACCACGGCATTCGCGATATCCATAGCAAGGCTACGCTCCATGGAACGCTTGACGACGGCACGCCCCTCGCTCATCACCAGGGCTCCGTTTTCGCATACATAGGCGAGCTCATCGGCCACCGGGGCAAACAGGTAGCGCAAGCTCGCATATTGACGGCCGCTCGCCGGCATAAACACGATACCGCGACGATGTAGCTCATCGATAAGCTCAAAGGCCTCGGAACGCGGCTCGCGCTCCCCCGGATGCAGCAACGTGCCGTCCAAATCGCATGCAATCAGCTTGATTCCCTCAAGACCCATATGCTTCCCCCACAGCATCTCATCAACAGAAAGACGGACTTTGAATAGTTGCCTCTCAAAGTCCGTCTTACTTATACGCACGTTAACCGCGCGCCTTCTTTACGATCGTAAAGTCTGGAGCCATACTCACAACGGAGTCCGCCGCACTCGACGCAAAGCGCCGGTCCGAATCGAGTTCACGGGCAACCGTCGAGAGTCGAACGCCCTCGACGCCCCGGAGCATGCGGCCCAAAACAGGCTGCACCGGCGTATACATGCGCACGGTATGCTCGTCCGAATCGCCTCGGAAAAGCGGCGCATGCATATTGCCGATCTCCCAGCACGCATGCGCGAGCGCAATCGGGTCCATGCGGTCAACTTCGACCAAATAAACCTCGGCGCTGCGCAGGCGCACGACAACCGCCACGGGCACCACGCCCGAACGGTCGACGGCGAGCACGTCGCCGTCGACAAGATGACCGCCGTCGGCAGTATCCAGCCGAACATCGACCGTGCGCCCCAGCTCCGTCACGCCCACAAACGCGTATACATCAGCCTGGTCCCAATCGAGCAGCAGCTCGTCAACTTCAAAGACGCCGCCCAGCTTCCGGCGAAGCAGGAGTTCATAGGACGGATCGTTGAGATTTCCCAAGTATGTCGTCGAAACCAAGCGCTCAGGCATGCTCTAACCCTCGACCTCGACGAGCTCGATATCAAAGTTGAGGTCCTTGCCGGCCAGCTCGTGGTTGGCGTCGAGCGTCACGGCCTCGGGCGTCACGTCAATGACGACGGCGGGGACAGGCATGCCGCTCGGCGTGGACAGGAAGAGCTTCATGCCCTTCTCGATCTGCTCGATGTTGGGAACCTGCTCGGCCGGGAAGGTAATAACCATCTCGGGATTGTGCTCGCCGTAGGCATCGGCAGCAGGAATGTGCACGGTCTTCTTCTCGCCCACCTGCATATCGACAACAGCGGCGTCGAAGCCCTTGATCATCTGACCGGCGCCGCAGGTGAACTCCAGCGGCTCGCCGCGATCGTAGGAGCTATCGAACTGCGTGCCGTCATCGAGCGTGCCACGATAATGGGTCTTGACCTTCTTGCCCTGGTTGGACATGGTAACCTCCGTGATAAGGGCGGCGCACAACGCGGGCCGCCGTGAACATATGGCGCTAACTATACCCTAGTCATACAATTCAATGACAGTTTGCAAAGAAACGCTGCAACCGGAGGAACCATGGCATATCCCGTATTTGACCTACACTGCGACACCGCCGACCGAATCGGCTGGGCCACGCTCGATCTCGACCTGCGCTTTACCGCCGGCACCGACGGTTATTTCCCCGGCGACGAAACGCATCCGCAAGATTTCGACCTCATCGAGGGCAACGCCTGCGCCATCTCGCTCGCAAAAATCGGCAACACGCCGTGGGCACAGTGCTTCGCCACGTTTGTCCCCGACGAGATTCCCACCGCCCACGCCGCGCGCTTCCAGGCGCAGATCATGGCGCACATGAGCGGTCAGGCAATGCTCAACCACGACCGCATGGTCAACGTGCGCAGCGCGGCAGACATTCGCCCTGCGCTCAAAGATGGCAAGGTCGCCTGCATCCACACCATCGAAAACGCCACGTTCTTTGCCGAGGACCCCGCGCTGATCGAGGTGCTCAAGAGCTTGGGCGTACTCATGTCATCGCTCAGCTGGAACGCGCAGGGACCGCTCGCGAGCGGCCACGACACCCACGCCGGCCTCACCGCCGCCGGCATCGAGGCGCTTACGCAGATGGAGCACGCCGGCATGGTGCTCGACGTCTCCCACCTCAACGATGAGTGCTTTGACGAGGTTGTCGCCCACGCCACGCGCCCCTTCGTCGCCAGCCACTCCAACTCTCGTGCAGTTTGCGGCGTTAAGCGCAACCTCACCGACGACCAGTTCCGCACCATTCGCGACATGGGTGGCATCGTCGGCCTCAACTACTGCAGCGAGTTCCTTTCCAACGACGCAACCGACAAGACAGCCGCAGACGTCACCTTCGACCAGCTGGCGGCACATATCGAGCACTGGCTCGACCTGGGCGGCGAGGACGTCATCGCGCTCGGCGGCGACTGGGACGGTGCCACGGTGCCCGCCTTCCTCTCCGATGCCAGCAAGATGCCCGAGTTCCAGAACATGCTCTCCAAGCACTTTGGCAAGACCGTGATGCAGAAGCTCTGCAGCGATAATGCCCTTGCCTTCTTTGAGCGTTATTAATTTCACATCCCCTGAGCGGGCCGGCATGCCGAACGGTCGACATGCCGGCCCGTCCCCAATCTGAAGGACCACTTTTGACGCAGCAATTTACGCTTTTCCTACCCCAACCGGATGGGACTCCCATCCCCGTCGTCGTTACCAAAAAGCGCGTCAAAAACTTCAACCTGCGCGTCACATCGAGCGGTGAGGTCCACGCCAGCGCACCGCTCGGCGC
>DBFMRS010000124.1:0-23260 GCA_048387515.1 Collinsella sp. | reverse complement strand
GGCGATCAGCGCCAGCGCGAGCCCCAGGCGCTGCCGCATGCCCATCGAGAAGCGCCCGGCGCGCTTCTTCCCGGTGTCCGCGAGGCCCACGGCGGCGAGCACCTCATCTACGCGGCTCTCGGGAAGGCCCAGCAGCGTGGTGCGCACGCGCAGGTTTTCGCGTGCGGTGAGGTTGGGGTAGAGCGGCGCCTCCTCGATGAGGCTGCCGATTGCGTAGAGGTCCTCGCGGCGCCAGGCGTGCCCGGCCACGAGGATCTCCCCGGCCGGCGGCCGCAGCATCCCGCAGATCATCTTGAGCGTTGTCGACTTGCCGGCGCCGTTGGGGCCGAGCAGCCCGTACACCTCGCCCTCGCGGATATGAAGGCTCACGTCGGCCACGGCATCCTGCGCCTGGTCGCCGCGGCCGAAGCGCTTGGTGAGCCCGCGCGTCTCGAGCATGTAACCCATGGGTTCGTCCTTTCTCTTCCGGGCGCGTGGGCCGAGTCGCCGTGCCCGCGCGCCTTACCTTTCGGGTTCACCATCCATGGTGGGGCGCGTTTCTAACGAAGCCGTAACGGCCGTTGGGCTCTTTTGGCGCCAGCCCTTCTCGACCCGTACGTCACTCATGGTATGTTTATCGCGATAACAAGGACGGAGGTGCCCGTGGCACGCAATAAGTACCCGGAGGAGACGGTCGAGAAGATTCTCGACGTTGCCGAGCGGCTCCTCGTGGAGCGCGGCTACGAGCACACCACGATGATCTGAAGAGCAATACGCTAAACCGAAAAAGGTAATCGAAGCCGCGCCTGTGGACTTATCGAGGGTCGAGATTCCCGCCCCATCCATCGGCACCCAGCAGAAGGTCGTCGACATCCTCGACCGCTTCGACACCCTAACGAAATCGCTCACCGACGGTATCCCTGCCGAGATCGAGGCACGCCGGGCGCAGTACGGGTACTACCGCGACCGCCTGCTCGACTTCCGAAACTAAGTGAGAATAAGTTATCGGTACGCTTTTTTATAAAATGTAAAAAAGTACCCCCATAACTGATAAAATTGACACTAAAAAAAAGGGGTGCATCTTGCGTATATACCGACGTGAAAAGTATCTGAAGCAAATGCGTGGTTTCTACCACGATGACGGGATGATCAAGGTAATCACCGGTGTTCGCAGGTGTGGTAAATCCTGCCTCATGCAATCAATCGCAGGCGAACTTGTGGAATCCGGTGTAGCGAGCGACCACATCATCTATATCGACCTCGACTCACGGGAGAACAGGAAGGTCAAGACGACCGATGAGCTCGAAAATCTGATTGACATGTCGACCTCAGCAGACACTGAGGAGACGAAGTACCTCTTCATCGATGAGATTCAGAACGTAGAGGAATTCGAGCTGCTCATCAACGGCTACCGGACAGATGGCGGTTGGTCCATTTTCATTACCGGTTCGAATTCATATCTGCTTTCTGGGCAGCTTGTTACAAAGCTGACGGGTCGCTATATCGAGTTCGAAGTGTTCCCACTCGACTTTGCGGAATATATCGATATGAAGCGTTTTCTCGGCAAGCCTGTCAATGACGTTCTCGTAGGAGAGTTTACCGAGTACCTGACCCTTGGAGGATTTCCCAAAGCGTTGGAGTATGAGGGCGAGGATGAAAAGCGCACCTATATCAAGAGTGTTATTCATGAGATCTTTGAAAAGGACGTCAAACATTCGAACAAGATTAAGAATGTCTCGGTTTTCGATGCCGTCCAGACGTATCTCATCAACAACTTTGGTGCGCCGACGAACCTGAAGAACCTCCTTGCGTACTTCAATGATGTCGAGAAGATTCCCATCAAGCGCGAAACGCTCAATCGGTATATCCAGATTCTTGTTGACGCGAAGATCCTTTATCGCTGCTCGAGGTTCGATCTCAAGTCTCGGCGATCGCTTATCCGCGAAGAGAAGTACTACCTGGCTGATCCCGGCTTCTATTTCGCCATGAACACGGATGCGAGGATTAACTACGGGCCGGCGTTGGAGAACGTGCTCTACCTCTATCTTGCATCGCGCGGGTACGAGCTTTCTGTGGGCCGTATTGGGAAGCTCGAGTGTGACTTCATCGCTCGTAGGCGCAATGCTTACGCCTACATCCAGGTCTCTATGTCGATTGCCGACAGAGGCGTCGAGGAGCGCGAGTACAGGCCGTTCGGCCACATCAGGGATGGGTATCCGCGCTACTTGTTCACGCTTGATCCTCTATTGCAGGAGAGGGATGGCGTCAGGCACCTTAACATGGCGTCGTTTATGCAAGATGGCGGTGATCTTATTTGAGCGGCGGCCAGATTCTTTTGCTCCCTAGTGCGCAAACAGTGCGGGCATCAAATGGGGACCATTGCCTCACGTAGAATCGATAGATTGAAAACTTGTTTTGATGTTGACAGGCTTTTGACCAGTGGCTCCTATTACTAAGTGGGAGTAGCTGAAACGAGGCGACTGCATAGCTCCATCTGTTTTGGTTACAACAAAATGTGTGCCGCGCGCCTGCGGCATGAAGGAGGGAGATTCTTATGAATATCGTTGTATTGAGCGGCAGCCCGCGCAAGGGCGCCAATACCGACACCATGGTCGAGGCGTTTGCCGAGACCGCGCGCGAGGGCGGCAATACGGTCGAGGTCATCCGCGTTGCCGGCAAAAAGATCGCCGGCTGCCTGGGATGCCAGTACTGCTTTGCCCATGAGGGCACCTGCGTGCAAAAGGACGACATGGCCGGCGTGATCGAGTCGCTGAAAGACGCCGACATGGTTGTCTTCGCTTCGCCCATCTACTGGTTTGATATCACTGCGCAGGAGAAAGCTGCCATTGACCGCCTGTACGCCTTCGGTGCTACAGGCTTCCCGTTCACCAAGACGGCCCTTTTACTCGATAGTCACAGTGAGGGCGTCTATGATGCGGCGATCGCTATGTACAAGTCAACCTGCGCGTACTGCAAGTGGGAGGACCTGGGCATTGTCACCATCAGCGGTATGACCGAGCGCGACAGCATGGCATCGTCGCCCAAGTTGGAAGAGGTGCGAGAGCTCGCTCGCAAGCTCGCCTAAGGGCAAGAAGAACGCATGGCAATCGGTGTTGGTGGAAAATGCTTGCTATCCTTACCAAGAGGAATGCTGATTGCCATGCGTTGATGCTTCCGCGGACAATTCCGGCGTGCTAAAACGCCTTCTCGTTCAAGAACTCCCTGAACGCGGGAATGTCAAAGCCGACGAGACCACGCCCGCGCTCTCCAATGACGCCGTCCTCCAGGAGGCGGCGTTTGTATTGGCTTGCGTAGTTGCTGGCGACGCCCATGCGTTTGGCTATCTCCGAGACTCTGCTGGGGCCAGAATCGGGCAGCATCGCGAGCAAAAACTCAATGTCTTTATCGGAAAGCTCTCGATAGGTCGTTTCGAGAATTCGATCACGCAGCTCCATGCGGGCAAGCAGAGAACCCTGCCGGACATCGGGTGTGCTGATTTTGGGCGAGTTCTCCGAAACATCCCATGTGCGATATCCGACGAGCTGCATCATATAGGGAAATCCGTCGACGGCCTTCACGGCATCCTCGAGCGCTTCTGGCGTGATTGAGCGGCCTCCGGCCTCAACGGTTTTGCGGAATGCGTTTGCAATTTCAACGTCAGTGATTCGTCCTAACTGATGATATTGGGAACGCCTGAGGAACGAGACGGAATCGTTACGCAGCAACGCCGATACTTTGTAGGGCAGTCCTGCCATGAGTAGGGCAACTTTTTTACCTTCGCGTACAAAGTGCTGGTAAACAGAGGCAAATTGAAGCATTTCTTCGAGATCGACTGTGACTTCATCGATGGTGATGAGAAGTCCGATGTCATGTTTTTCGAGTTGCATAAAGATGCCATTCATGCGCGTGCGCCAGTTGCCCTGAGCCTCTTGAGCATATGTCCAATCGATGCCCACTGGGCCAATTTGAACACCGTTTATGCGCGCGTGAGGCTGTGAGAGGTAGCTATCTGCGGCTTCTTTGGTTCGCTCGATAATATCTTCGAGCATGCCTGGCATGGCGGAGACATTTGCTGCGATCCATGGTGGCCCCTTTGCAGGTTTTGCTAACTTTTGCAACTTTTGCTAAATTTTGCAAGTTTTGCTAACGGCTTAACATGTCTTGTGCCGTGGGATTGCAGGAGTGAAAAACGGGGATTCCTATTATTCCGACTACGTTGCAGCGAGCGGGGCCCGGAGCGCGATATTGCTGCGCTCCGGGCCCCGCTGCTTTGTAAAACCATGACGGTTTGACTGCCGTTGTTTTAGTCAAACAAACTCGGCATGTCGTTTTCTTTCATGAGGGCACCGGCAGAAGGCAGGCTCTGCGCGGTGAACTTTTCGGCCGAGACGCCGGCGCCAAGAATCTCTTCGGTTGTGCCGACGGTGGTGACCGAGCGGCCCTTCTTGGCCGTAAAGGCCTGGACGCCCTGCGTGTTGGTGGTCGTCTTGGTCTTGAGCAGCGACGTGTTGAAGTTCATCAGGCGGTAGTCGCTCGAGACCAGCGCGATGTCGCGGTCCTCCTTGAGCACCTGGGCATACAGCAGCTTGCTGCCGCCGTAGATGGCGTTTTTGAGGCGCTTGCGGTTGGTCTTGGTAACGTATCCAGAAAGTGCGACGCGAACCACACGACCGTTCTCAAAGACAAACAGCACATCGGCCTTGTAGTCCTCGGGGTCGATGACCCAGATGACGCTCTCGTCGGGTTCCATCTCAAGATCGGTCGGCAGGTACGATCCCAGCTGTGCCGACTTGGTGTCCTCAAATGCCGCAACCTTGCACTTGTACACCTGGCTCTTGTTGGTAAACACGAGCAGCTCGTGGGTGTTGGAGGACGGGAACTCGATAAAGGGCTTGTCGCCGTCCTTGTACTTGAGCGTGGTCGCCTTCTTGAGCACGCGATCCGTCATCTTCTTAAGGTAGCCATCGCGCGAGAGCATGATGGTGACCGGGTATTCCTCGACCTCGGGCTCCAAGCTTACCTCGATAACCTCATGGGGCTCGATTCTGCCCGTGCGGCGCGGCATCACGTACTTCTTGTTGACCGCGGCCAGCTCGTCGCTGATGACCTTCTTGATGTTCTCCTCGCTGGAGAGAATCTCCTCAAGCTCGGCAATCTCGCCCTCAAGCTTGGCGATGTCCTTGGTGCGGTTGAGAATGTACTCCTCGTTGATGTTGCGGAGCTTGAGCTCGGCAACAAACTCGGCCTGCGTCTCGTCAATGTCGAAACCCGTCATAAGGTTGGGTACGACCTCGGCCTCGAGCTTGGTGCCGCGGATGATGGCGATGGCCTTGTCGATGTCGAGCAGAATCGCCTCGAGGCCGTGCAGCAGGTGCAGGCGCTCGGACTTTTTTCCCAGGTCAAAGTTAATGCGGCGACGCGTGGACTCAATACGCCACTTGACCCACTCGTGCAGGATCTGACGCACGCCCATAACGCGAGGGTAACCATCGACCAACACGTTGAAGTTGCACGAGAACGAATCCTGCAGCGTGGTCGAGCGATAGAGCTTGGCCATGAGCTTGTCGGGGTCGACACCGCGCTTAAGGTCGATGGCGATGCGCAGGCCCGAAAGGTCGGTCTCGTCGCGGATATCGGCGATCTCCTTGACCTTGCCTTCCTTGGAGAGCTTGACGATGCGCTCGATGATGACATCGGTCTTGGTGGTGTAGGGAATCTCGTAGACCTCGATGATGCGCTCTTCGGGGATCCAACGCCAGCGGGAGCGAATCTGGAAACTACCAAGGCCGGTCTCGATGATCTTCTCCATCTCCTCGCGGCGGTAGATAATCTCGCCGCCGGTCGAGAAGTCGGGCATGGGCATATACTCGAGCAGGTCGCAGTCGGGATCCTTGAGGTAATGCATCGTGGCAGTACAGACCTCGTTGAGGTTGAAGCCGCAGATATCGGATGCCATGGCGACGCCGATGCCTTTGTTGGCCGAAACCAGAATATTGGGGAACGTGGTGGGCAGCAGGCGCGGCTCCTTCATGGCGCCGTCGTAGCTGTCAACGAAGTCGACCGGGTCCTTGTCGATGTCCTTGAAGATCTCGGCGCTGATGGGGGAGAGCTTGGCCTCGGTGTAACGCGAGGCGGCGTAGCTCAGGTCGCCCGAATAGTACTTGCCAAAGTTGCCCTTCGACTCCACAAAGGGGGCGAGCAGCGCTTCGTTGCCGGTGGCTAGACGCACCATCGTCTCGTAGATCGCGGCGTCGCCGTGCGGGTTGAGCTTCATGGTCTGACCCACGATGTTGGCGCTCTTTTGGCGCTCGCCCTTGAGCAGACCCATTTTGTACATGGTGTAAAGCAGCTTACGGTGCGAGGGCTTAAAGCCGTCGATCTCGGGGAATGCACGCGAGACGTTGACGCTCATGGCGTAGGGCATGTAGTTGACCTCGAGCGTCTGCGTGATCGGCTGGTCAGTGACCTCGGAGTGCAGGCCGATGACGTTCTCGGCGTTGACCTGCTTTTTCTTTGGCTGGGTTTTCGTCTTCTTCTTTGCCACGATTTCCTCTTGAACTTCTTATGGCCGTCGTTATCGATTTGCTGCTATTGCAGGTCTAGCTGGTCCAGATATTCCTTGCCGTGCTCGGAGATATGGCGCTTGCGGCCTGCCTCGTCGTTGCCCAGCAATAGGTTGAACATGGTCTCCATCTTGGTGACGTCCTCGGGTTCCACCTTGATCAGACGACGCGTCTCGGGGTTCATGGTGGTGAGCCACATCATGTCCGGATCGTTCTCACCAAGACCCTTGGAGCGGTTGATGGAGCACTTCTGGTCGCCGATTTCCTTAAGAATGCCGTTCTTTTCGAGCTCGGTGTAGGCAAAGTAGGTCTTCTCTTTGCAGTTGATCTCGTAGAGCGGCGACTCGGCGATATACACGTAGCCCTCGTCGATAAGCGTGGGCACCAGGCGGTAGAGCATGGTGAGCACGAGCGTGCGGATGTGATAACCGTCGACGTCGGCGTCCGTACAGATGATGACCTTGTTCCAGTTGAGGTTGTCCAGGTCAAAGGCGCCAAGGTTCTTGATGCGCTTGTCTTTGATCTCCACGCCGCAGCCCAGCACGCGCATGAGGTCCATGATGATGTCGGACTTAAAGATACGCGGGTAGTCCTCCTTCAGGCAGTTGAGGATCTTGCCGCGGACGGGCATAACACCCTGGAACTCGGCATCGCGCGACGTGCGAATGGCGCCTGCTGCCGAGTCACCCTCTACGATGTAGATCTCGCGGCGGCTCTTGTCCTTGGAGCGGCAATCGATGAACTTTTGCACACGGTTGGCCATGTCGGTCTTCTGCTGCAGGTTGGTCTTGATGCTCTGGCGCGTCTTCTCGGCGTTCTCGCGCGAGCGCTTGTTGATGAGCACCTGCTCCATGATCTTGTTGGCGGCATCTTTGTTCTCGATCAAGTAGGTCGAGAGGCGTTCCTTAAAGAATGCCGTCATGGCCTGCTGGATAAAGCGGTTATTGATGGCCTTCTTGGTCTGGTTTTCGTAGGACGTCTGGGTGGAGAAGCAGTTGGTCACCAGCACCAGGCAGTCCTGGACGTCTTGCCACTTAATGCCGCTCTCGTTTTTGTTGTACTTGCCCTGTTGCTTAATGTAGGCATCGATGGCGCTGGTCAGAGCGCTGCGGGCGGCTTTCTCGGGCGAGCCGCCGTTCTCGAGCCACGATGAGTTGTGATAGTACTCCTGCATCATGAAGGTGCGCGAGAAGCACATGCACGCGGTGATCTTTACGTTGTAGTCGGGCAGGTCCTCACGGTCGCGACCGCGACGGTCGGCCTCGATAAAGAAGGGCTCGGTGAGGTAGTCGGTACCGACCTTCTCGAGAACATAGTCCTCGATGCCCTTGGGATAGCAGAAGTCCTCTTCGGAGAACTCGCCGTCGTCGCCCTCGATACGCAGGCGGAAGGTCACGTTGGCGTTGACCACGGCCTGGCGGCGCATGGTCTCGCGATACCAATCGTGGGGGATGCTGATGGAGGTAAAGACCTCAAGATCGGGACGCCACTTGATGGTGGTACCGGTACGGTTCTCGTTGCTGGGCTCAATCTCGAGTGCCTTCTTTTTGGCACCGACGACCTTGCCTTTTTTAAAGTGCAGGGAGTACCTGTTGCCGTCGCGCCAAACCGTGACGTCCATGTACTCGGACGCATACTGGGTCGCGCAGGAGCCCAGGCCGTTGGTGCCGAGCGAGAAGTCGTAGTCGCCGCCCTGGTTGTTGTTATACTTGCCGCCGGCGTAGAGTTCGCAGAAGACGAGCTCCCAGTTAAAGCGCTTCTCGGAAGGGTTCCAGTCGAGCGGGCAGCCGCGGCCATTGTCCTCTACCTGGATAGAGCCATCGCGAAAGGCGGTAAGGGTGATGAGCTTGCCGTAGCCCTGGCGCGCCTCGTCAACGGCGTTGGACAGGATCTCGAAGGCAGCATGCGCGCAGCCATCGAGTCCGTCCGAGCCAAAGATGACGGCGGGGCGCAGGCGTACGCGCTCCTCGTCCTTGAGCTGGCGGATACTGTCGTTACCATAGTTTGCGGTGTTTTTTGCCATACTCGCTCTCTCGGTGCTCCCTTGCTGCGTTTAAGTCATATAGATAGTCAAGGTAGCATAGCCCAGCCCACAGGCGATTCCAACCAACACGAAATCCATCGAACAATCGTTCGGAGTATATAGACTGATAATACGATATTGGAAAAAATAGCTGAATGAAATCAATAGATATTTGATTCCATTTAGTAGAACATCATATATACTAAACAAAAACGAATCAGAAGAGCTTTTATTTAATAGAACGGTGATGATATGAAGATTATCGAACGTCCTCAATATATGGAAGCGCTTCTTGGCGCTAAGGGAACGCCGGACATCAAGGTTATTACCGGCATTCGTAGGTGCGGCAAATCTGTTCTACTGGAAGCTCTTGCCGATCGCATTCGTGAGGCCGGCCCCGATGCCAATATTATCCGCATCAATTTCAATCTCCTCGAATTCGAGGAACTAACGGATTATCGAGCATTGCATCGCTACGTTGAGGAAAGCTATTGCGAGGGCCTCGATAACATTGTGATGATTGATGAGGTGCAAACTTGCGTTGGGTTCGAAAAAGCGGTCAACAGCCTTCATGCATCGGGTAAATACGATATCTACGTTACTGGCTCCAACGCTTTCTTGCTTTCGAGTGACTTGGCGACGCTTTTTCGCGGGCGGACATATGAGGTCGAAGTATTTCCGTTCTCGTTGCTTGAGTTTTCGACATATCACGGAATTCATAACCCGGACGAAGCGCTTGACCGATATTTGAGAGAGGGCGGAATGCCTGGCTCGTATTTGTATCCTAGCGAGCGAGCTCGCTATCGATATATTGCGAACGTGCTAGATGTCTTGGTTTTGCGTGATGTGGAAGAAAAGCATGGGGTTCGTAACAAAGTGCAACTAGAACGTGCATGCGATTTCCTAATGGACAATATCGGTAACATATCTTCTGTTAGTGGGATTGCGGCTGCGCTGGATGCTGCCGGAACGCGCGTTTCCGTGGCAACGCTCGCCCAGTACCTCGGATTTTTATGCCAGGCCTTTGCGTTCTATCGAGTGCGCCGCTATGACGTAGGCGGTAAAAAGTACCTCGCTTCGGGTGATAAATACTATTTATCGGATCATGCAATCAGATACGCAAAACTTGGAACTAAAAAACTCGACTTCGGGCATGTATATGAAAATATGGTCGCTTTAGAGCTCCTAAGACGCGGTTGGGAAATCTATATCGGGGTGCTTTATAAGAAGGAAATCGACTTCGTGGCAATTCGTCGCGATGAGCGAGTGTATATCCAAGTTAGCGATGACATTTCGCGTCAGGAAACCTTTGAGCGCGAAGTGGCACCTCTGCTTGCGATACGTGATGCGTATCCCAAGATGGTCATTGCGCGAACAAAGCACGAGGCTGTTGATTATGAGGGGATTAAGGTGGTCGACCTCGCCCGATGGCTGATGGGGGAGGGGTCGGATGTCGAATAGCGGGCGGTGGACGCCTATCTAAATCATTGCGCTGCTCGGGCGCCTTGAGGGTCTTCTTAATAATGCGGGTGAGCCCACGCTCCTTACCGATGAATTCCACTTACTCGTTTCTGCCCGAGTAAGTTTGAAGACGGATGAGCCCGCTTCATTTTGTTTGCGGCTTGATACGTTTGTCGAAAAGTGCCGCGTGGATGGCTCAAATCGAACATTGGGACAGGCGTCTCATTTTATGGGCCGAGGGCGTGCGTATATGAGCCTTTTTGGTCCATAGGGGATGCTGGGCGGTTGCTAGTTGGGCCACGGGTCACTTCGCCTGTGCCGCATTTCGTCATACGCTCATAGTGGAAGCCGATGTCACGGAGTCGACTTGCGACTCGGGCAACGGATGAGCTGCAAGCCGAAAGGAGCGGTGAGGATGATGAAGCCCGTGACAAGGAAGCTGCTGTTAGGAATTCCCGCTGTGATGCTTTCGGCCGTGCTGGCGTGTACGCTTGCTGGCTGCGGCGGCAATGCGCCGAGTGGCTCGGGCGGGAACGGCTCTGTGCAGGAGAAGTCCAAGAAGGCCAAGACCTATGATTCGCAGACGGTCGAGGTGGCTGGCATTACCTATGAGTCGGTGGCTCACGGTACGTTCTATCGCGGTGACGCTAAGCTGCAGGACGGCTTTTACCTGCACGTCAAGATCACCAACAACAATGCAAAGAACAGGACGTTTAACTCCTTTAACGTGCATGCTGCCCAGGGCGATCTTGAGGCAGGCGACCCGTTGTTTACTTCTGGCAAGGCGGCCGTGCTCGACTACGTTGCAAGCGAGGCTCCCGATGAGCTTCACGAGGGCATCGATCTTTCCAAGAGGCCAGATATCGGCCCGGGCGAGACCGTTGAGTACGTGTATTTCTGGGCGCCCAAGACAGCGTACTACGGGTCCATCACTGTCGAGTTCGTAGACGCTTACGCCCCCGCCAAGAATCATGAGGCCATGCACTTTGACACCACGGGATGCGAGACCAAGGAGTTCAAGGCTGCCGGCGGTGTGGCCGATTCTGGTGATGCGGCCAATATGACCGGCATCGATTGCGCATCGTACAGTATCGAGGCTGCCGATGGGTACGCGCTGGATTCGTCCAACGAAGAGCACGAAAAGGCAGACTTCTTCCACGACGAGACTGGAGGACGCCTGCACATCAGTATCTTCCCGCGTTCGCCGGAGGAAGAGGTTGCAAGCCTAGAGCAGGTCTACGAAGGCAAGGAGACAACAACCGACCAGGTCGAGTACAACGGCATAACGTGGCTGCGCTTTACCGGTCCCGACAACGGCCATACGCTGTTTGCGACGTCTCCCGCGACGGGCGAGACCGTCCGCGTGTCGATTGGCTGGAAGATCGATTGGGACGCCGCCGTGCCCATGATGGAGGCACTGAAGCTCAAGTAGCGGACTGCGATCCCCACGTCAGACGACTCAGGGCTGGCTCCGAGTTATCGGGGCCAGCCCTTTCTGGCGTGCGAAAAGCGGAGCAGTGCCTCGCGCGGTTTCGGGTACAGCGGAACACCGTGCGCGCAGTGACAGACATGATTTTCATAATGACATGTAACTAGGGGCTAGCGAGGCCTATCCGAATTGACCTCATTGGCGGTGTCGGTTTCGAGTGCCGTGCGGCGGGCGCTGTAGGCTACGAGGCCGGCGCCTGCCAAGGCGAGTGCTGCAGCGACTGCCGTAAGGGGGACGTTGCTGTCTTTGCGAGAAGGTGTCCCGTGGCGGTAGTGCTGTTCGATGGCCAAAATGTCCAATTTGAGCGCGCGAAGGCGTCGGGCCCCCGGGACGCTTTCGATATGTCGGGCAGTCTGACCGCTAGCGCAACATGTGGGCAACCAGCTCGGCGCGAGTTCCGATACCAAGCTTGGCATACACTCCTGATAGGCGGTTTTTGACGGTGCCCGGCGATACTCCCATATGGCGTGCGATTTCGGCGTTGGTCCACCCACGACAGGCGAGCATGGCCATGGTGAATTCCGTGGTCGTTAGATCGTCGGCCACGTCCTCGCCCGAATCGGGGTTGTGGATGCGCCGCCAACCGTAGCTGAATCGATACGTAATCTCGATGATGCGCGCGAAGTCGTCAGGGTATCGCGTTTTTAGACACGCCTCGATAAGCCCCTGCAAAAGGCCGTGGTGTTCGCCGATGAGTTCGATAAGGCCGTCGGGACGCGCAACGTCCCAAGCGGCTCCGAAGTGTGCCTTTGCGGTGTCGATGTCCTTGAGGCTCATGCAGGCCATGGAAGCCGACAAGTGCAGGAACAGCTCCGAGATGGGATAACTTCCCTGTTTCATGATCAGGGCGTTTTCCGCCATGCCCAGACTGCGGCCATATTCGCCGCGCAGGTACAGGGCATGCGCCATCACGTAGCTGGCGAACAGGCGCAGGCCTTCGGGCAGATGCGCCGCAAGCGGATAAAACTCTTCGGCGGAATGCGGGGAAGGCAAGTGCAGCAGGACGCTCGCGGCCGAGGCGAACAGGATGTGCGTGGCGTGGATGGCGGGCGATTCCTTGTCGGCTGGCGTATCGAGGCCGCCCACAAGGCAACGGCGAGCATCGGCGATACGGTTGAGTGACAGACTGGCGTATCCGCAGATAAGGCATGCGGAATAGCGCAGTGCGGGGTCGGTGGCGTCAAGATAGGGGCGTGCTGCCTCGGCGGCGAGCATGGCTTGTCCGCGAAAGTACAGCGCTTCTGCCGTGGCGATGGTGCGTGAATCGGGGTCGGAAATGCTTGTAACCGCAGCGTCAATCTGCCCCGGCACAAAGGCGGTGCACATCAACGGCATGGGAATGCGCGGGTAGCCATCGCAGTCCATCTTCCATCTCCCATCGGGTGGCAACAATGCAGCAATTGTACCTCTGTTGCTCGGGACCCCTTTCGTTTTACTGTTCGGTTAACGCTGCGGATCGTTTTGGAAGGCTTACGAGCATGGTGGTCCCGTTCTCGGAACTTGCTTCGACCCCTACCGTGCCACCGTGAAGCGCTGCAATCTCCCAAACAAGCGCTAGCCCGAGTCCTGCGCCGCCATATGCCCTGCTGCGGGATTTGTCTAGACGAAAGAACGGCTGGAAGATGCTTTCTCGGTACTGCTTGGGTATTCCCGGTCCCTGGTCCTCGACTCGCAGGAACACGTGGCTGTCGTTGTCGCAGATGGAGACGTTGACAGTCGAGCCGGGGCGGCTGTAACGGATGGCGTTTTCGGCCAAGTTAAACACCAGCCGATAGAGGAGCGCATCGTTCCCGATTACTAAAGCGTCTCCGGCGCAATCGAGGGTTACGTCCTTATTCTCGGCAAGTGGCGCAAGGTCGGTGAGGACCTCTTCGGACAAGGGGCCAAGTTCAACATCGTCCTCGCAAGGAACGCTGCGGAGCTCACTCATCTCGAGCAATACCTTGGCCATTCGAGACATGCGCTCGGTTTGTTCTTGTAGCAGGCCGAGCAGCTCGGCCGTTTCGGGTTGCAAACCGGGGTGCTCGGAGATGAATAGTTCAATCTGTGCTTGCATAAGGGCGAGCGGGGTGCGCAGCTCGTGTGCGGCGTTGCCGGTAAACTGACGCTGTGCAGAGAACCCTTCGCCAAGACGGGCGATCATGTCGTTGAAAGAGGCGCTGCATCGTTGCAGCTCGGTGGGTAGATCTTCACTGAGTCTGATTTCGCTTAGGTTGTCAGGCTGCACGCGCTCCACCTGGGCGGCAAAATCCCGTAGCGGCTTGAGCGCGTGGCCGCTCACAAAGTATGCCAGCACGCCGCCAAGGAGTGTGACTCCAGCCGTGATGTACCAGGCTGTCGCGCCAAAAGATTCCTGTGCGTCGTTTACGACGATCGTGACCTCGTCATCGAGGGCCGTTTTCGTTGGGTCGAACGCCTGAGGCGAATTCGCGCCGGCAGCGTTAAAGGCCGAGATGTTGCTGCCGATGGCATCCATGTAGCGCATGCCCGTATAGCCGACCAGGCAGTTCGTCAGCACGCATGCTGCACACGTGAGCAGTGCCGTCATAATCGTTATGCGCCATTGCAGCGAAAGCCTTTTCATTCGCTATCCTCCATAACGTAGCCCTCTCCAATCCGATTACGAATCGGGTCGTATCCCAAAGTGCTGCGTAGCTTTTTGCGGAGCGACGAGATGTGTACGCGGGTTGCGTTGCTAAAGCTGTTCACGCTGCTATCCCAAACGTGCTCGATAAGCTCCTCTTGGCTTACCGGACGCCCCTGATTAAACATCAGGTATTCCAAGATTCCCGTTTCCTTGCGCGTAAGAGATAAAGCCTCGCTGTCCACGGAAGCGATGCGCGCCTTGGTGTCAAAGCGGAGCTTTCCGCAGGTTAAAACTATGTCGCTTTGTGTAAAGCGTCTGAGGGTAAGGCAGCGAATTCTTGCCGCAAGCTCGTCCAGATGAAACGGCTTGGTGAGGTAATCGTTGGCGCCGGCATCGAGTCCGGCGACTTTATCGGATACTTCGCCACGTGCGGACAGAATCAGTACCTTGGTCTCGCAGTCAGTTTTCCTAAGTTCCCTGAGTACGGTCATGCCATCGATGCGGGGAAGGTTGAGGTCGAGTACCACGAGGTCGAAGGCCTCAACGTCCAGTAGGTCGAGCGCCTCCTGTCCGTCGTGACAGCAGTCGACGCTGTACGCCAAGTTCCGCAAGCTGCGCGCGATTGCGTCGCACAGCGCCCGCTCGTCCTCGACGATCAAAATACGCATAACAGTCTCCTTGCACATTCCAAATCGCACTTAACACGGATTTTATAGTCGATATGGTCCAATGGTCGCGTAACGAAAGGAGTGGTTGTGTTGTTCAAAGCGGTAAAACCCGTGGTACAGGTCGCTTTGTTGATCGTCGGAATTACCATGGTGTGCTTTGGTGTTATGCGTGGCGAGGCGGATGCCGTGCTGGCCAAAGCGATTAGGCTGTGCTTGGAGTGTATCGGAATTGGATAAAAGAGAAAACACTGCGTCGCATGTTTTGGTCCGATTTCGCGGATTCATTCAGGCGGCGGCGACGCTGGTCACCAACATTCACCTGCCAAACTTTGCCAAAGGCGGCATCTATCAGGGCGCGGGAAAAACAGTCTGCGTACCTGGACTTAATTGCTATTCGTGCCCCGCGGCATCGGGTGCGTGCCCCATCGGGTCGTTCCAGTCGGTGGTAGGTTCATCCAAGTTCAACTTTTCTTACTACGTCACCGGTACGCTCATTTTGCTCGGCGTGCTGCTGGGACGCTTTGTATGCGGCTTTCTGTGCCCGTTTGGCTGGCTGCAGGAGCTGCTTCATAAGATTCCCGGCAAAAAGTTCTCCACGAAAAAGCTCAAGCCGCTCACGTACATCAAGTACGTCGTGCTGCTGTTTGCCGTGGTGCTGCTGCCCGTCTTGGTGGTTAACGACGTGGGCATGGGCGACCCGTTCTTTTGTAAGTACATCTGTCCGCAGGGCGTGCTCGAGGGCGCCATTCCGCTGGCCATTGCCAATGCCGGCATTCGATCTGCGTTGGGACATCTCTTTACTTGGAAACTTGCCGTTCTCATTGCCGTGGTAGTGCTGAGCGTTTTGTTCTACCGCCCCTTCTGCAAATGGATTTGTCCACTCGGCGCATTCTATGCGCTCATGAATAAGGTATCCCTACTGAGGATCCGGGTCGATGCATGCAAATGTGTCTCGTGCGGCAAGTGCTCAAAGGTTTGTCAGATGGACGTTGATGTGGTCCGCGCGCCCAATCATGCCGAATGTATCCGGTGCGGAAAGTGCATCGGGGCCTGTCCTGTCGATGCCATCAGCTATCGCTATGGCCTGGATGTGTCGGCGGAAAAGCTCCCCTTGACCGCCGATAAAAAGTAAACAAGCTTCGACAAAACGGAGGAATGACCATGAAGCTTTCTAAGATTGCGGCCCTGTTTATGGTGCCGGTATTGGCCTTGTGCCTTGTGGCATGTTCGGCGCCCGGTGGCAATGCGGGCGAATCTACGAGCTCCGATCCTAAGATCGCAGAACTCACTGCGCAGAAGCCGACCAATGCCGACGAGGCCGCCGAACTGTATGCGAAGCTCATGCAGAAGGAGAACGAGATCTTTTCGAGTGATAACGCGCTGTGGGAAAAGGTATTCAATGCGGCAAATAAAGACTCGGCAATGATTGAGGACGGCAGCAATTACGGCGATTTCCTGCTCAAGACCATCGACGGCGCCAAGGATGAGTTCACGGCGGATGAGCTTAAGACGCTCAAGGCCGGTGCGCAGCAGATCAAGGAGATCGAGGACAAGCTCGAGAGCCTGGAGAAGGAGTTCCCCGGCTGTGGAAGCACGCCGAGCTCAGGCGAGAGCGTCGACGCTTCGACCGCTGGCATGACAGCTGGTGCCAATGCCTCGAGCGAGGCGACGAAGTTTCCCAGCTTTACGGGCAAAGACCTGGATGGCAACGACGTGAGCAGCGACGAGCTGTTCTCTAAGAACAAGGTCACCGTCATGAACTTCTGGTTCACCACTTGCAAGCCGTGCGTGGGTGAGTTGGGCGACCTTGAGGACCTGAATAAGGAGCTTGCCAAGAAGGGCGGCCAGGTCGTGGGCGTCAATTCCTTTACGCTCGATGGCAACAAGGGCGAGATTGCAGATGCCAAGGACGTGCTGAGCAAGAAGGGCGTGACATATAAGAACATCTGGTTCAAGTCGGATAGCGAGGCCGGTAAGTTTACGTCAAATTTGTTCTCGTTCCCGACAACCTACGTTATCGACCAGAACGGCAACATCGTAGGGGAGCCCATCGTGGGCGCCATCAGCTCCGCCGAGCAGCGCGCGGCGCTCGATAAGCTTATCGACCAGGCGATTGCGAATAGCGAGCAGTAAAAAACGCGTAAAGCATAGCGAGGATCGTGTGTCGCTGTGCGAAGTAGTCCGCTACCTTTCAAGATAAGCTCCACCATATAGAGGTCCCGCTCGGGACCTCTTCTTTTGAGCACCGTCCCGTTCGTTTTTTGGCGCGGTTCGTTACATTCCTCACTGGCGCCGGCAAAAAATGGGGATAGAGTAGGACAAACGCGTCGAATACGAACGGCGGAGGAGAGCGGGCGAACGTGCCCGCGCGGGAGAGGTTGCCGTCCATGCTGGAGCTCAAAGGTATTTGCAAAAGGTACGTTACGCAGTCGTTTACGCAGGTGGCGCTCGACAACGTAAGCCTGTCTTTTCGCGATAACGAGTTCGTGGCCATTCTGGGTCCCTCGGGTTCGGGTAAAACTACGATGCTCAACGTTATTGGCGGACTCGATCACTTTGATTCTGGCGACCTGCTCATCGATGGCATTTCGACCAAGGACTTCCGTGATCGCGATTGGGATGCTTATCGCAACAACCGCATCGGCTTTGTGTTCCAGAGCTATAACCTCATTCCGCATCAGACCATCTTGGAAAACGTGGAGCTGGCGCTTACGCTCACAGGTGTGGGGCATGCCGAGCGCCGCCAGCGTGCGCGCGAGGCGCTCGAGGCGGTTGGCCTGGGCGAGCACGTTAACAAGCGCCCGAGCCAGCTATCGGGCGGGCAGATGCAGCGCGTGGCCATTGCCCGCGCCCTGATTAATGATCCCGAGATCGTGCTGGCAGACGAGCCGACCGGCGCCCTGGACTCAACGACATCCGTGCAGGTCATGGATTTGCTCAAAGACGTTGCGCGCGACCGCCTGGTTATCATGGTCACGCACAATCCCGAGCTGGCGTACCAGTACGCCACGCGTATCGTCAATCTGGCGGACGGCAAGATCACCAACGATTCCGATCCTTTCGATGTCGTTGACGCCACGCGCCGCGAGGCTAAGCCTACGCGCAAAACCTCGATGAGCTTTGTGACGGCGCTGGGACTTTCTGCCCGAAACCTCATGACCAAGAAGGGCCGTACGGCCATGACTGCCTTTGCGGGCTCGATTGGCATTATCGGCATTGCGGCGATTCTGGCGCTGTCCAATGGCGTAAACGGCTACATCAAAAAGGTCGAGGAGGATACGCTCTCGAGCTACCCACTCACCATTTCCAAGCAGGATTACGACCTGTCGTCCATGATGGGCGGACAGGGGGCCACGGATGACGATGCATCCAAGAACGAGGGCTCGTCCGACGACGGCACCGACGGCAAGGCTCAGGGAACCGATAAGATTCCTGTGGTCACGGCCGTAAAGGATATGTTTGCGAGCGTTAAGTCCAACGACATGACGAGCTTTAAGGCATGGCTCGATGCCGGTGGCGGCGGCATCGATAAAGAGGTCAGCGCCATTCAGTACGGCTACGGTGTATCGCCGGTTGTCTATCGTGCCGGCAAGGGTGATGAGAAGCCTGTCCGGCTTGTTCCCAACGCCATGACCGAGGCCATGAGCGGAGGCGCGAGCTCGGCGGCAACGGTGAGCATGGAATCCATGGGAACCTCGGTCTTTAACGAGATGATTGACGACCAGAGCCTGCTCGACAGCCAGTACGATGTCGTCGCCGGTCATTGGCCCACGTCTGCCAACGAAGCCGTGATGGTGCTTTCGAGCCGCGGCACGGTGGGCGACTATACGCTCTATAGCATCGGTGCGCTGGATATCGATGAGCTCAACGATCTGGTAAACAGCGCTATGACGGCTGACGGTGGGGTCGAAACGCCCGAGACCGGCACCGACTTTACCTACGACGATGCGCTGTCTACCACGTTTAAGGTGCTGTCGCCGGCCGATGCGTATCGCAAAAACGAAGAGACCGGCATGTGGACTGACATGTCTAACGATGCCGACTTTATGACGGCCAAGGTTGCCGACGGTATTGACGTGCGCATTGTGGGCGTGGTGCGACCTAACGAGACGGCCAACGCGAGCGCATTGACCCCGGGCATTGCCTATACGCATGCACTGACTCGTCAGCTTATGGAACGCGCCGCCGATTCGCAGATTGTGCAGGAGCAACTCGCCCACCCCGAGACGGATGTCTTTACGGGCAAGTCTTTCGATGAACTGCAGGGCGAGGCCAAGCAAGGCGTGGATCTGGGCAGCATGTTTAGTGTGGACGAGGCGGCGCTGAAGAGCGCGTTCTCGTTTGATGCGTCTGCACTCTCGCGTGCAGGCGGCGGTATGGACCTGTCGGGTCTTGACTTGTCCGGGTTGGATATCGACCTTTCGGGTGTTGGGAAGGACATCGACTTTGGCGACATCATGGCAAAAGCGCCAACCCCAGATTTCTCGGGTATCTTTGACGGTCTGGAACTCACGCCCGAGCAAATGCAGCAGGTGGGAACGCTTGCCAACCAACTGTTTGAGGGCTTTTTGCAGTCCGATCAGTTTAAGGCGCTGTCGCCCGAAGATCTTAAGGACGCATCAAAGCTCGCTGCCGCATTCTCGACGTATCTTGAGAATGATGACGCAGCCCAGCAATACCTGGCTCAGCTCAAGGCCCTCGGTGGCGATGCCCTGGCCGAGCGCCTGCAACAGGCGATGACCGACTATGTGCAAAAGCAGCTGGCTCCGTATCTGCAGCAGGCTATGGATCAGGTGATGCAGACAATTAGTGAGCAGATTGCGACAACGGTATCGTCCCAGCTTAAAGCAGGCGCGGCGGGGCTCATGGACCAGATGGCGACGCAGATGTCTTCGAGTTTTGCCAACCTGGCGAGCGCCATGCGCGTGGATGCGAGCGCCTTTGCTCGTGCCATCCATTTCAACATGGACGCCGAGGACCTGAGTTCGCTCATGATGAGCTATGCGAAGGCGTCGAAACTCACCTACGACAACAACCTGACCACGCTGGGCTATGCAGACGAGGCAGACCCCATCTCGGTCAAGATTTTCCCGCGTGACTTTGAGGCTAAGGAGCGTGTGCTCGATCACATCGATGCGTACAACAAGCAGGTCAAAGCCGCCGGCCACGATGAGCAGGCGATCTCGTACACCGACTACATGGGTATCATCATGGGCTCGGTGACCGACATCGTGAACACCATCAGCTTGGTGCTCATCGCATTCGTGAGTATCAGCCTGGTGGTGAGCTCCATCATGATCGGCATTATCACCTACATCAGCGTGCTGGAGCGCAAGAAGGAGATTGGCGTCCTGCGCGCGATCGGCGCGTCGAAGCGCAACGTGGCCAACGTATTCAATGCCGAGACCTTTATCGAGGGCCTCATCGCCGGCGTCTTTGCCATTGTCGTTGTGATGGCCGTGAGCTTTCCGGTTAATGCCTGGGCGCTTGCTGCCAAACAGGTGCCCAATCTGATGAGCCTGCCCGTGCAGGATGCGCTGGTGCTCATTGCAATTTCGGTACTGCTGACGGTTGTCGCTGGTCTGCTGCCGGCCCGCAGCGCATCCAAAAAAGATCCCGTGGAGGCCCTACGCTCCGAATAATGTGACAAGGGACGGTCCCTTTGTCACATCCCTCTCCCTGCACCTAGTTTGCTTTGCCCATCAGCGTGATGCGGATGGTTGGATGGGTGTACTCGTCAAACTCGTCCTCAGGTTCCGTGTCAAACGAGTAATACGCCTTGATGGGGTCGTCACTCGTCCTGATAGAGATTCTCTCGTAGAGCGAGCCGTTCAAAAAAGCCTGCCTAAACTCTTCGGGGAGCTTCTGCGCTGCTAGGAGCTTGGGGCTTGCGGTCTTGACGTCTATAGGTTGGACGACAGAGGAAAGCTCGCCAAGGTCGAGCTCGATACGGGCGAGGTTGTCCTCGAGGCTCGCATCGGGGTCGACCTCTGCCGCGTAGCTCACTTCCGTGAGCGTCCCCTTGTTGTCAAAATCCAGGTACGTATAGGTCTTCTGGGCATCGGAGTCGCCGTCGTGCAGATAGCCACGGACGTGGTAGCCGTAATCTTGATATCGCTCGCAGGGGTCGTCGGCGGACACGTACTCGCATGCGGGCTCTAATGCCTTGCGGGCGATGGCGATCTGCTCGGCCGCGGCAGCGGCGTTCTCCTTCATCTCGATGTTTCCCTGTGCCAGCTGCGGGATATAGGCACCGCAAACGATTGCGAGGGGCAGCGCCACAAGCGCGACGATCCACTTTTTTGCATGGGGGATAGGCACGCCACAGGTCTCTGCCATAGCCTTTGCGTTGGCGAAACTCTCGGTAAGCACGTCTGCCGTGGTGGCGACGGCGCCTGCGGCAGCGGCGACTTCTGCCGCGCCGCCCAGGTTGCGTGCGGTCTCGTTGTCGCTGTTCTTGAGCAGACGCGCGGCGGCCTGCGTGCCAACAACGCCTGCGATTTGTGCCGAGCGGTCTTTCTCGCTCTGCCCGACGGCGAGCCGGCGCTGCATTTCCTTCCACTGCTTGCCGCGCATGCCAAAGCGCGGGGCGAGAGCGCAGTAGCAGAATATGACGAGCTCGATGGCGGTGAGCACCAAGGCGGTCATCATGCCCGTCTCTTGGAAGCCTTCGTGATGGAAGACAATGTCATCGATCATTTCGAAAGGAATGATCGATAAAGGCAGCACGAATGCCATGGCAAGCGCCGCCCCGGCAACCTTGGGGCAGATGCAGTATCGCTGGATGCGCTTACGTTCTTGTTCGGTGAGCCGCTGCATAGGGTCCTCGACTCTCATCGTTTTCGGGGTGCAATGCGCACACGCTTTTGAGTATAAATGAGTGGAGGGTGTCTGCTGCTCAGACATAGTGGCCAACAGTGTGGTATTGGTGATCGTTGCGCAGTGACTGCTGGAGGGGTGGTTAACGCCAGGCAACCGCCTCTGCCTTGTGGGTGGCCTCAAGCACAAGGCATAATGCATGTGACAAAGGGACTGTCCCTTTGTCACATTGATGTGAGAGTGGATGTTGATGATTCTATCGTTGGCCCCTATGGAGGGGATTACCGGGCATGTGTTCCGTCGCGTGCATGCAGAGTGCTTCGGTGCGCTCGATTGCTATTACACGCCGTTTTTGCCGCCGCCGCGGGTGGGCAACCGTTTTGGCGGCAAGGCGTTTAAGGAGATCGACCCCGCCAACAACCAGGGGCTCAACGTAGTGCCTCAGCTGATGTCCAAGAACGCGGACGAGTTTGTATGGGCGGCACAGGTGCTTGCCGACATGGGCTACCGCGAGGTCAATCTCAACCTTGGCTGCCCCTCGGGTACGGTTGTTGCCAAGGGCAAGGGCTCAGGTTTCTTGCGTAATCTCGACGAGCTCGAGGTGTTCTTGAGCGATGTGTGCGAGCGGTCGCCGTTGCCGGTATCGGTAAAGACCAGGCTGGGGTTGGAGAGTGACGACGAATACGAGCGCGTGCTCGATCTGTATTGCTGCATGCCGCTGGCAGAGCTGATTGTGCACCCGCGCGTGCAAAAGGACCGCTATACGGGCTCGCCGCGCAAGGAGTTTTACGGCGAGACGCTGGAGCGTGCGCCGTTCCCCGTGGCCTATAACGGCGACATTTTTGATCTTGAGGATATGGACGCGCTGGTGGAGGCCTATCCCGGCACGCGCCATGTGATGTTGGGGCGTGGCCTGCTCGCGAACCCCGCTCTGGCTCGCATGGTCAAGGGCGGCCCTGCTGCAACGGCTGCTGAGCTGCAGCGCTTCCACGACACGCTGTTTGCGGCATATGCAGAAGAGATTGGCGGCAATGCGGTCTTCCGCATGAAGGAGTGGTGGTTCTACGCCAAGTGCGCTTTCGCTGATCCCGCTACCGTCCACAAGATCGTACGCAAGACCAAAAAGGTCGACGAATACCGCGCTGCCGTCGAGCGCGTCTTTCGTGAACAGCCGCTTGCACCCACAGCTCGCTTCCACGGCTAACTAGTCATCGGGGGCGTTCTTTAACGACTGGTCATTTAAGGACGTCCCCAACGACTATGTAGCAAAAACATGTACACCAGCATCCAAAGATGTCGAAAAATGTCGACTTTGGATGCTGGTGTACATGTTTGGGTCCGACGGGGGAGCGGGCCTAGGCAATCAGTGCATCAAGTGTAATGAGCTCTCTGAGCCGCTCCGTGCGTGTTTGCCCATGGCGTTTGGCTTTTTCGTCAAACGCCTCAAGAATCGATTCGCCCACACGTGCTGATATAACGACGCTCGGCTCATCGGAGATTGGTGGCCTTCCCAACTTGATGGTGTGACCTTTCGGCCACTCATCTTTTTCGTAGGCTTCCGCGGCTTTCTTCAACTCTCCGGGAGCAAACCCCATCATCTTTTCGAGCTGCTTAGCATCCATGGCGCCTCCTATCGATCGACATAATGTCGAGCGCCGGTTCTCGGATTCT
>DBFMRS010000123.1:0-5800 GCA_048387515.1 Collinsella sp. | reverse complement strand
CAATCAGGTCGCCCGAGGGCTCGCCGCGAAGGCCAGCCTCGCCAAAGCCTCTCACGCGCAGCTGGTGACCGGTCGAAACGCCGGCGGGAATATCGATGTCGATCTTTTCGTGCGAAGGCGTGCGGCCCTGACCGTCGCAGGTCTCGCAGGGATGGTCGATAACCGTGCCCTCGCCGTGGCAGTCAGGGCAAGGCGAAGAGGACTGAACCTGGCCCAGGAACGAGCGCTGGACCGTCGTGACATAGCCTGTGCCGTGGCAGCGGCTGCACTGCTTTTCCTGTGCACCCTCGGCCCTACCGGTGCCGTTGCAATCCTCGCAGGGGGCAAGGCGGTCATAGCTGATCGTCTTTTTGCAACCGAGTGCCGCCTCCTCAAGGGTCACCGAAAGGGAGATGGCCATATCGCGGCCGCGACGACGCTCACGGCGATTTCGGGCGCCACCGCCGGCACCGCCGCCAAAGAACGACGAGAAGAGGTCGTCCATGCCCATGCCACCAAAGATATCGTTGATATCGACGTAGCCCGAACCACCAGGGCCGTCGGCAGTGCCGTAACGGTCGTAGTTAGCACGCTTCTGTTCATCGGAAAGAACGGAATAAGCCTCGTTGAGCTCCTTGAACTTGGCCTCGGCCTCGGGGTCGTCCGAAACATCCGGATGTACGGTACGGGCCTTCTTTAGAAACGCACGCTTAATCGTCCGCGCGTCGGCATCCTTGTCGACGCCAAGCACCTCGTAGTAATCCCTATTATCCGACACGACCGAATCCTTCCGACTTTCATTATTGTCACAGTGCGTCCTATACCCAAGCTGGGCCGACCGCAAACAAAGGGTTTGATGTTATTGCATTTGATACGGCGAAAGCATGGCCCGTTGCGAGCAGCTCGCGAACCAAACCGACACGAGCGCGAACATGAAGCCGTTGGCAAAACCGTTGGCAAACTGCATCGCACCGCGCTTCCACCACAGCAGGCTGCGATGAAGCACACCGTCCGAAAGCACCATGAACAGGCCCATGGTAAACGGAATAAAGCACATCACGGCAAAGGCCGAGAACACGCCCGAGATGGCCGACAGCACCAAAAACGGCGCCACAATGCCCATCAGGTAAAAGCCAGTACGAGCTTTGCCTTCCAAGCGCTCGGCCTCAACATGGGCGCGGCCGACCAGGTCGCCGCCCGCGGCACCGTTAGTGCCAGCATGGCCCATGCCGCCAATGCGGACCTCGTCGCCATCGTGCGTGCCGGCAGGAAACTCAATCGTCTGCTCGGAGGTCACACGGGTTCGCCCGCTGCCACCGCAATCGGGGCAGGGGTCGGCCACGACCTTACCGGAACCGCCGCACTCGGGGCAGACCGACTGGAACGTGCCCGCACCAAACAGGAAGGACAGGTCGACGTCGATGTGGCCGCGGCCACCGCAGCTCGGGCAGGTATGGGCATGCTCAGACGAAACGGAGCCCGAGCCGCCGCAGTTGCTACAGGTATCGAAGCGCGTGTAGCGGACGGTCTTGCGGGCACCGCCCTTGGCCTCCTTGGCGTCGAGTTTGATATCGACGACCACGTTGGCGCCGTTCTCGGGATTGTAGGCAGCCTGGCCGCGACGCTGCTGGCCCCAGGCGCCACCAAAGGGAAAGCCGCCCTCAAAGGGATTGCCATAGCCCGTGCTGCCGGCGTAGCCGCCACCATAGGGCGAAGCCGTAGGAGCACCGGCAAATGGATTGCCAGAACGCATGGCGTCGTAGCGCGCACGTTTTTGCTCATCCGAAAGCACGGCGTAGGCCTCGGAAACCTCTTTAAACTTTTCCTCGGCATCCGGCTCTTTATTGACGTCCGGATGGAGCTTACGGGCCTTTTGCTGGAAGGCCTTTTGAATATCACGCGAGGTGGCATCCTTGGAGACACCCAGAATCTCGTAGTAATCTTTTTCGTTCATCGTCGCCATGCGCGGCAACCTCCTGCTCACAGCAGCGTATATATTCCGGTAATTCTACCCGAGCGGCCTAAGCTAGATCCCAAAACAGCTCGAACAGAACATTTCCATCGAGCCAGCCCAGATGGGTCGGCGCCAGACGAGCTCGAACATGGCCCGCGACGACATCTGCCGAAGTGAAGGGTCCCTCATGGACCCCGAGCGTCTCGGGCACCCAAGTGGCAAGACCCAATTCGAGCGCGCGATCGCAGGCAGCTGCCAGCTCACCCGCTGGGATGACACGAGCCGCGCGAACCAACAGGTCGGACGCGACACCGCGCGTCATGCGACAAGCAAGCATCAGGTCTTCGGCCGCAGCCTCGCGCTGCGAGAGATATTCGGCCTCGAACGCCGTCGCGTCATCGTCACGTTGCACCAGACGCACGCGGTACGCATCGCCTCGAGGAGACACGCCGGGGAACAAACCTGCAAGACGGTCGAAATCCTCGGCGTCGAGCATGCCCGCGGCAGAACGACCCAGGCCCAGGTAGCCCCGTCCGGTCCAGTAGGCAATGTTATGGGCGCACTCATGGCCGTCGAGCGCGTAACTCGCCACCTCATACGGGTGATAGCCGGCGGCACCCAGGAGCTCGCGTGCCACGTCCATGCATGCGGCCTGAAAATCCTCATCAGGCTCGAGCGACTCGTCACGGCACGCCATGCGATAAAGGGGCGTCCCCTCCTCGAGCGTGAGCGGGTAGACCGACACATGATGCGGAGCCGCCGCCAGCACGCCAACGAGCGTGCGATTCCAACTCGTTGCGGTTTGCCCGGGAAGTCCGCACATAAGGTCGCACGACACATCAAGCCCAGCGTTCTTGACCGTCGCGATGGCGGCGAGCGCCCGATCGGCATCGTGAATACGGCCGATGGCAGTAAGTTCGATGTTATCGAGCGTTTGCACGCCCAGAGAGACGCGTGTGACACCAACCTTGACAAGTGCAGTAGCAAGCTCGGCGGTCAGCGACTCGGGATTGGCCTCGCAGGTAAACTCAACGGGGGCGCACCACGCACGAATACGCCGCGCCAGCTCCACCAGGCGCTCCCCCGCCAGCGACGGCGTACCGCCGCCAACATAGACGGTGCGGGTCTGGTCAAGGGCACCAGCCTTGCCAAAAGCATCGAGGCGCGCGAACAACTGCTCAAAATAGGCATCGAGCGCAGCGCTCAGGTCGCACGGAGCAAAACTGCGCGAGTCGAAGTCGCAGTAGCGGCACTTTTGGGCACAGAACGGCACGTGCACGTACAGCGCGGTAACGGCCACCCTTAAGCCTCCAGCGGATGAGCAGGCACCGACTTGCCAGCGGCAAGGGCGGCCTCGCAGGCCACCACATCATGCTCGATCTCATCGACCAGCGCCATAAACTCCTCATACGTGGAGCAGCGCACCACATGGGCACGCCAAGCGGCGGCATGGGGCATGCCTTTTAAGTACCAGCTTGCGTACGTACGGGCACGCGACATGAGCGGCAGGAGCTCATGTGTCAGCGTTAGGTGCTCACGCAGGGCGTCCAGGCGCTCGACGGAGCTGCGAACCGGCACCGGTATGCCATCGAGCGCAAGGGCGCGAGCATCGCCAAACACCCACGGGTTCCCGTAGATACCGCGCGCGATAAACACCGCGCTGGCGCCCGAGTTGCGCAGATGCTCCGCGGCATCCTCGGCGGTAAACACGTCGCCCGAACCGATCACGGGAATCTCAACGGCGTCGGCAACCTCATCGACGACCGACCAATCGGCCTGGCCCGTATAGAGCTGCGTGGCGCAGCGGCCATGCACCGCCACCGCGGCGGCACCGGCGCCTTCGAGCATCTGGGCAAACGTCGCGGCGTTGCGATCCTCGGCATAAAAACCCTTGCGGATCTTCACGGTCACGGGAACATGCGCCGCGCCCACCGCCGCCTCGACGATCTTCTCGGCCAAATCGGGCGTGCGCATGAGCGCCGAGCCCTCGCCCTTGGTAACAACCTTGCGGGCGGGGCATGCCATATTGATATCGATGAGCGACAGGCGAACGCCAACGCGCTCCTCGACGGCAGCGACGGCGCTCGCAAACTGATCGGGCTTGGAGCCAAAGAGTTGCACGCAAATCTGCTGCTCCTCGTCGGCCGGCAATACCAGGCGCCAGGTCTTGTTGCTGGCATAGGCAAGGCCTGCAACGCTCACCATCTCGCTGTAGGCAAGGTTGGCACCGCGGCGTCGACACATGATGCGGTAGGCGGGGTCGGTTACGCCCGCCATGGGAGCCATAAGGAACGGCTGCTCGGCATAGGAGCCCAGCAGCCGCTTGCTGTATTCAGAAAGCGCCATGGACCTACTCGTCCACCTTGAGAATCGCCATAAAGGCCTCCTGCGGAACCTCGACCGAGCCGATGGCCTTCATGCGCTTCTTGCCCTCTTTCTGCTTCTCGAGCAGCTTGCGCTTTCGCGAGATATCACCGCCGTAACACTTGGCCAGCACGTCCTTGCGACGCGCTTTAACGGTGGAGCGGGCGATAATCTTGTTGCCGATGGCGCCCTGGATGGGCACCTCGAACAGCTGTCGCGGAATGATCTCCTTGAGCTTGTCGCACAGGCCGCGGGCTAGGCCATAAGCCTTATCCTTGTGCACGATAAACGACAGCGCGTCCACCTCGTCACCCGAAAGCAGGATGTCGAGCTTGACGAGCTCGGAGGGACGGTACTCGTTAAACTCGTAGTCGAGCGAGGCGTAGCCCTTGGTACGGCTCTTGAGCTGGTCAAAGAAGTCCAGGATGAGCTCGGCAAGCGGCATGTCGAAGCGCATCTCGACCGACTTGCTCGTAAGGTGAATCATGTCGGTGGTAACGCCGCGATGCTCAATGGCGAGCTGCATGACCGCGCCGGTGTACTCGGGCGGGCAGATAATCTTGGCCTTGAGGTAGGGCTCCTCGATACGCTCGATGCGCGTGGCCTCGGGCAGGTCCTGCGGGCTGCGGACGTCGATCATCTCGCCGTCGGTCTTGTAGACGTGGTAGTCCACCGAAGGGCTCGTGGCGATAAGGTCCAGGTTGAACTCGCGCTCCAGGCGCTCCTTCACGACCTCCATGTGCAACAGGCCCAAGAAACCCACGCGGAAACCAAAGCCCAGGGCCACGGAGGTCTCGGGCTCCCACACCAGCGACGGGTCGTTGACGTGCAGCTTATCGAGCGCGTCACGCAGGTTCTCGTAGTCCTTGTTATCGATCGGGAACAGGCCCGTATAGACCATGGGCTTGGCCTCGCGGTAACCGGGAAGCGGCTCGGGGCAGGGATTCGACGCCCACGTGAGGGTATCGCCCACGCGAACGGCCTCGGGGTCCTTCAGGCCCGTGACCACGTATCCGACCTCGCCGACCGTCAGCGCGTCGACCGGGGTCTCGGCGGGACGCTTGACACCCACGCCATCGACCAAAAAGTCGCCCTTTGCCTGCATCATGCGCAAGGTATCGCCTTTTTTGATGGAGCCGTCAAAGACGCGCACCGTGGCGACGACGCCACGATACTCGTCGAAGTACGAATCCAGAATGAGTGCCTTGAGCGGCGCGTTCGCATCGCCCTTGGGCGGAGAGATCAAAAAGACAATGGACTCCAGCAGATCGTGGATGCCCTCGCCGGTCTTGCCCGAGACACACACGGCATCATCGGCAGGAATCGCCAGGTCATCCTCGATCTCGGTCTTAACCTCATCGGGATGGGCCGAGGGCAGGTCGATCTTGTTGATGGCCGGCACAATGTCCAGATTGGCGTTCATGGCGAGCGTCGCGTTGGAGACGGTCTGCGCCTCGACGCCCTGCGTGGCGTCGACAACGAGCACCGCGCCCTCACAGGCTG
>DBFMRS010000122.1:0-7905 GCA_048387515.1 Collinsella sp. | reverse complement strand
CCTGCGAGCCTTAATGGCCTGAAGGCAATCTTCCTGTATCCGCTGTGCTCTACCGCCATCGTCGGTCTGGTCATGCTCGGTATTTCCGGCCCCATGGCTGCCATTAACCAGGGCATGATGGATTTCCTGCAGAGCCTCGGTAACTCCGGTCCGGTGATCCTTGGCCTGGCCATCGGCTGCATGTGCGCCTTTGATATGGGCGGCCCGGTCAACAAGGCTGCTTACGCTACTGGCACCTTCCTGCTCGGTACCGCTCTCGAAGCTGGCGTCGGCACCGAGACCTACAACTTCGGCACCAACTTCATGGCTGCCGTCTCCGCCGCTTGCATCGTTCCGCCGCTGATCACCACCTTCGCCGTCGTTGTCGGCAAGAAGTACTTCAGCCAGGAGGATCATGACGCCGGTATCGTCAACCTCATCCTTGGTTGCACCCACATCACCGAGGGCGCCATTCCGTTCATGACCAAGAACATCTGGCCCGTTATGCCCATCATGATGCTCGGTTCTTCCATCGCTTCCATCTTGACCATCTTCTTCAACGTTCACGATCCGGCGCCTCACGGCGGCTTCCTGGTCCTGCCCGTTGTCGAGAACGGTCCGCTGTGGGTCCTCGCGATCCTCATCGGCGCCGTGGTCGGTGGCATCCTGTTCGTGGCTTTCAAGAAGTACGACTTCGAGAAGAACCAGAAGCCCGCTCCTGCAACCAAGCCGGTTGAGGCCCCCAAGGCCGCTGCCGTCGAGGCCCCCAAGGCCGAGGCTGCTGACTTCGTGAAGGTCGAGAACGTCTTTGTCGCCGAGGACTTCGCTTCTCGTGACGAGGCTCTGAGCTTCGTTTCCAACCAGGCTGTCAAGGCCGGTATCGCCAGCGACGCCGACGCCGTGATGAACGCCTTCCTGGCCCGCGAGGCCGAGGGCACCACGGGCATGATGGAGGGCTTCGCCATCCCGCATGCCAAGTCCGACGCCATTACCGAGGCTGCCGTCATCGTCGTCAAGGACGAGTCCGGCGTGACCGGTTGGGACACCATGGACGGCGCTCCCGTCAACGTTGCCATCGCCCTGCTCATCCCGGGCGCTCAGGCTGGAACCACGCACCTCAAGATCCTGTCCAAGGTCGCCGAGGCGCTTATGGACGAGGACTTCCGTGCCACCGTCAAGGGTTCCACCGACGCCGCCGAGATCGCCAAGACGATCAACGCCCGCCTGGTCTAATCCAGCAGTTAGCGAATAATATCGCCCCTTGTAACAAAGGCGGAGACCCTCTCCAGGGCCTCCGCCTTTTTCTACCCCTCCCATAAGTTGCGGTGAAATAGGGACTGTTTAAACGATTCAACCCCAATTCAGTCCCTATTTCACCGCAACTTACAAAAGGGCATAGAGGGGGCTACCTATCGAGTCTTTGTCGCGAACAGATCATCAGCCAGATTTCCGTTTGCACGATATTGCTCTGGACCGACCGAGTTTCCGCAGCTCGCCCGCCGGACGGGGCGATTAAGTTTGTCGCGAGTTCCGCACGCAAAGGAAAGCACTTAATGTGCTTTCCGTCTTGCGCAGGACTGTAGAGCAGCAAACTTAACCGTCCCGCCCGGCGGGCGAGCGCAGGGATACGACATCTGTCCAACAATTCGTGTGAAACACAATGAAAAACCGTTTGATGTGAGTTAATATAAACAACGTCGTGAATCTGACTCCTGCCACATGCATGACAGGGGTTAAACACAAAAAAGGAGTCAACTATGGTTTCTGAGAAGGCTACCCTCGTTAATCCTCAGGGTCTGCACATGCGTCCGGCTGGTCTGTTCGCCTCCACCATGGGCAAGTACGCCTGTGATGTGACGGTTGTCACCCCCGAGAAGGAGGTCAACGGCAAGTCCCCGATGGCACTTATGGCTGCTGGTATCCCCTGCGGCACCGAGGTCGAGGTCAAGTGCGACGGCGCTGACGAGGCCGAGGCTCTGGCTGCTGCCATCGAGCTCATCAAGAGCGGTCTTGGCGAGTAGAACTCAAACGGGTCGCATGTTGAACAACTAAGTTCATATTTGGGGGCGCAGTGACCTGTTGTAAGGTAGCTGCGCTCTTTTGTCATGGATATGGCAAAACGCTTTATCACATGACACGGAGAGAGGAATGGGAATGTATCAGGGAGTCAACGCTTCCGAGGGCATCGGTATCGGCACCGTCATGGTCGCCGTCGATCCCGACTTGACGTTTGAGCCGCACGAGGTTGCTGATTCGGCAGCAGAGAAGGAGCGCTATCAGTCCGCTCTTTCGGTCTTCTGCGAGAAGACCCAGGCTCAGGCCGACCATATGAAGGAGACGGTGGGCGAGGCCGAGGCCGAGATCATGAGCGGACACATTGTCCTGGCTCAGGACCCGGGCATGACCGACGCCATCAACGCCGCCATTGACGGCGGTACCTGCGCCGAGCAGGCGCTCATGGACACCTCGACCATGTTCGAGAACATGTTCCTGTCCATGGACGACGAGATGTTCCGTCTGCGCGCGGCCGACATCGCCGACATCCGTACCGGTATTCTGGCCGAGCTGCTGGGCAAGGAGGTCGTCGACCTCTCCGTCCTGCCCGAGAACACCGTCGTTGTCGTGCACGACCTCACGCCGTCCATGACCGCCACGATCGATAAGGCCCACGTTGCCGGTATCGTCACCGAGACCGGTGGCCGCACGTCGCACTCCGCGATCATCGCGCGCGCCCTTGAGATCCCGGCTGTCCTTTCGGTTTCCAACAGCTGCACCGCGCTGCGCAACGGTATGACCGTTGTCGTCGACGGTGGCAAGGGTATCGTCGAGGCCGATCCCGACGAGGAGACGCTCGCTGCCTACACCGCCAAGGCCGAGGCCTTCGCTGCCGAGAAGGCAGCCCTCGAGGCCTTCCGTGGCAAGCCGTCCGTGACTGCCGATGGCATCAAGAAGATCATCGCCTGCAACATCGGTAACCCCGATGACGTGCCCAACGCGCTCGATCACGACGCCGAGGCCATCGGTCTGTTCCGCTCCGAGTTCCTGTTCATGGACTCTGCTGAGCTTCCTTCCGAGGAGGAGCAGTTCAACGCCTACCGTAAGGTCGCCAGCGCGCTCAAGGGTGCTCCGGTCATCATCCGCACGCTCGATGTGGGTGGCGACAAGGAGATTCCGTATCTGCACATGGTCAAGGAAGATAACCCCTTCATGGGCTTCCGCGCCGTGCGTTACTGCCTGGCTAATCCCGACCAGTACAAGGTCCAGCTCCGCGCTCTGCTGCGCGCTAGCGCCTTCGGTGACGTCAAGATCATGATCCCGCTCGTCACCTGCGTCGAGGAGGTCTTGGCTGTCAAGGAGCTCGTCGAGCAGTGCAAGGCCGAGCTGACCGAAGAGGGTCGCAAGTTCAACGAGAACATCGAGGTCGGCATCATGGTCGAGACGCCCGCCGCTTCGCTGCTCGCAGACCGTCTGGCCGAGGTCGCCGACTTCTTCTCCATCGGCACCAACGACCTCATCGGCTACACCATGTGCGCCGATCGTGGCAACGACACCATCTCCAACCTGTACCAGGTTTACTATCCCGCCGTGCTCCGCTCGCTCAAGAACATTATCGAGAGCGGCGTGAAGGCCGGCATCATGGTCGGTATGTGCGGCGAGGCCGCTGCCGATCCGCTGCTCGAGCCGCTGCTGATCAGCTGGGGCCTGGAGGAGTTCTCGATGAGCGCTCCGTCCATCCTGCGCGCCCGCAAGACCATCAGCCAGTGGACCAAGGCCGAGTGCGACGAGCTCGCCGAGAAGGCGCTCGCCTGCAACACCGCTGCCGAGGTCAAGGCACTGCTCGAGTCCGCAGCTCGCTAATTTGGTATCAGAGGTAACCGCGTGGTTGGAATGGGCCGGCCACGCGGCCCTCACATATACAGGGGGTACTGTAAATGTTCTACACGCTAACCGCTAACCCGGCTGTCGACATGACGGTTTCGAGCTCTCCGCTCGAGCCCGACGAGAACGTCCGCACCGGCTCGGCCAGCTACACGGCTAACGGCAAGGGCCTCGACGTGTCCTTCGCCTTTAAGAAGATGGGCGTCGACACCGTCGCGCTCGGCTTCTTCGCCGGCTTCACGGGCAAGTTTATCGTCGAGGAGGTCATGAACCTGGGTTGCCTGTGCCGCCCGGTCTGGACCGACGGTATCACTCGCATCAACACCTACGTCAACGATGGCCAGCACGAGTACGGCATCCTGAACCCCGGCGCTCCTATTACGCCGCAGCACCAGGAGGAGCTGTACAACATCCTGGACACCGCGGGCGATCTTGAGTGCCTGATTGTCTCCGGCTCCGTGCCTCCCAAAGCTACGCCCGACTTCCTGGCTCAGGTTATGGAGCACGCTCAGGCTCGTGGCGCCGACGTCGTCCTGGACCTGTCCTCCGACAAGCTCAAGGAGCTTGCTCATAAGAAGCCGCTGCTCATCAAGCCGAACCATCACGAGATGAAGGCCATCTTCGGCGTGCCGGTCGACACCGACGACGAGGTTCGCGTTGCCATGAAGATGGCTCACGACGCTGGCGTTCAGAACGTGCTGCTCACCCGTGGTAGCCGCGGCGACGCTTACTTCTCCAACGGCGAGGACATCTGGTACGCCAAGCGTGAGTTCAACATCAAGCTGGTTTCTTCCGTCTGCGCCGGCGATTGCACCCTCGCTGCGTTCCTGCACAAGTGGTACAGGGATCGCGACAACGTTGAGGAGGCCATGAAGCTCGCTATGGCCACCGGCGCTAACGTTGCCGAGTCCGTCGGCATTGGCGACTTTGGTCACGTCGACGAGTACAGCAAGCGCGTTGCTGTCCGCAAGCTCGATCGTCAGTAATCGAAACGCGACATATTCGTGCGCATGCGGCGCCCCGGTTTCGGCCGGGGCGCCTTTTTGTTCCGCCAGGGGGGAGAGGTGTCCCGCCGTACTTCATCGCTTCCACACCGTTCACCGAGTTGTCCTAGCCTTTTACCGATGCGTGGAATATACTTTCATCAACACGTTGCTTCGTGAAAGGAACATTCATGATTTACACGCTCACTGCAAATCCCGCCATCGACTACAACATCGCCTGCGACGGCCTTGCTGCCAACACCGTCACGCGTACCCGCAACGCCGTCTACACGCCCAACGGCAAGGGCCTCAACGTCTCGTTTACGCTTGACCACTACGGTGTCGACACCACGATCTTGGGTTTCTTCGCCGGCTTCTCGGGTGAGTTTATCGTTAAGGGCGCCGAGGCCCTGGGCGTGCCCGTCAAGCCCGTGTGGACCGACGGCATCACGCGCGTCAACGTGTTCCTCAATGCCGGCCCCGACACCGAGTACAACATGGTCAACGCCGGTGCCGCCATCAACGAGGCTAACGAGCAGGAGATGTTTGAGCTCATCGATTCGCTCGATGACATGACCTGCCTGGTCATCAGCGGCTCGCTGCCTCCCAACACTTCCGAGGGCTTCTTGGCCGAGGTCCTGCGCCGTGTCAAGGCCAAGGGGGCCGAGTTCGTCCTCGACATCTCGAGCCATCAGCTGGCAGACCTCATTGCTCTGGAGCCACTGCTGATCAAGCCCAATGACGATGAGCTGCTCGACATCTTTGGCATTAAGGTGAGCGGTGGCGACGACGAGTCCGTCAAGGGCGCTATGGCCGAGCTGCACGCCAAGGGCGCCAAGAACGTGCTGCTGACCCTTGGTGGCGCCGGTGCGTACTTCTCCAACGGCGAGCATATCTGGTTTGCCAACCGCACCTTCGACGTCAAGCTGCTGTCGACTGTGTGCGCCGGCGATTCCTCGCTCGCTGCCTTCCTGTCCGTGTGGCACGACGCCCCCGAGCGCGTCGAGGACGCCCTGCGCCTTTCGATGGCCACTGGCGCCAACGTGGTCGAGTGCCCCGGTCTGGGTGATTTTGCCAAGGTGGACGAATATAAGAAGCACATCGAGGTTCGCCAGGTCTGCTAGTTCCGGCACCTTGTCTGAATAGTTTGATTATTTCGCATCCGTCTTAGACTAGGACGGATGCGTTTTTGTTTATCGGACTTGCGTGTGCAGTGGAGGCTGTTTCTTGCTAGACTTCTTGCAGACGCAATCGATAGCCAATTTGATAGTCGCAGGAGGCCATAGGCATGTGCAATGTTTCGCTCAACGGTACTCAACCGTCCGATGCGTCCCTGCGCGTCCTGCGCGCGCTTGAGGCGGCTGGTCTTGAGGCTTGGTACGTGGGCGGTTGGGTGCGCGACGCCCTTATGGGGTACCCCAGCCACGATGTTGATATGTGCTGTAGCGGCCTGTGGCAGGAGTCCAAAGCGGCGCTCGAGGCCGCCGGCATCGCGGTCGTGGAGTCGGGCATTAAATTTGGCGGAATCACGGCTATTTCCGATGGCGAGCGTATCGAGGTCACCACGTACCGTCTGGATGGCTTTTACACCGATGGTCGTCATCCCCAGAGTGTGGAGCGTGCCGCCTCGCTCGAGGACGATCTGGCGCGCCGCGACTTTACCGTCAATGCCATGGCCTGGCATCCCGAGCGCGGGCTTGTCGACCGCTACGACGGCCAGGGTGACTTGGAGCGCAAGCTGATTCGCGCTGTTGGCGATCCCAAGCGTCGCTTTAACGAGGACGCCCTGCGCATGCTGCGTGCGGTGCGCTTTGCCTGCCGTCTGGACTTTATGATTGAGCCCGAGACCAAGCGTGCGCTTGCCGAGTGCGCGCCGCTGCTCGATGCCGTGGCGCGTGAGCGTGTGGGTATTGAGCTCGAGGGCATTCTTTCGACCGGTCATGGGGGAGACGCGATGCTCCGCTATCCCGAGCTCATCTGCGCCGCCGTGCCCGAGTTGGCAGCGGGTCGCGGGTTTGATCAGCGCAGTGTCTATCATGCGTTTAACGTCTACGTGCATATCGCCCGTGTGCTGACGGTGGCGGGGGAGCTCGCGCTGTGTGACGGCGTCGCGCCCTCGTCGAGCCTTATGTGGGCGGCGTTTTTGCACGATGTGTCCAAGCCCGAGTGCTTCACGGTCGACCATGCCGGCAGCGGACACTTCTACGGTCATCCCGAGCTCGGCGCCAAGAAGGCGCGCGTCATTATGGATCGCCTGGCGCTCTCGCACGACTTGGTGCGCGTCGTGTGCCTGCTCATCAAATACCATGACAAGCCGCTGCGCCCCGAGCGCTCCTGTCTGCTCAATATGATGCGCGCGCTTTCGGGTGAGGGCGTCGACACGGCCCGCCTGATTGACGAGCTCATGGACCTTAAGCGTGCCGACACACTTGGCAAGGCCCCGTCGTGCTTCTATTACGTTGAGACGATTGAGGAGATGCGCGCGATGGCGCACGAGCTGCTGAGGGCGGGGGAGCCCTATACGCTCAAGATGCTCGCCATCAACGGCGGCGACCTGATCCGTGCTGGAGTCAAGCCCGGGCCGGAACTGGGGCAGCTTCTCAACTCCGCCCTCGACGCCGTGATCGAAGACAACATTCCCAACGATCGCGAAGCTCTTTTGGTCCATCTTAACTTGAATTAGCTACCTAGTTTACCTGCGTGTTCCATAACCTGCCGACAATTTTTGGGCAATTTGGAATTTCTTCTTGCGCTGACGTTTTTTGTCCCGTAATATATTTCATCGCAGCACGGCAGTGCAGATGTCATGTGGCCCGTTCGTCTAGCGGTTTAGGACGCCGCCCTCTCAAGGCGGAGATCACCAGTTCGAATCTGGTACGGGCTACCACGCATCTGATACCCGGACTTCCTATGGAAGGCCGGGTTTTTTATTACGGGCTTTAGCCTGTGCGGGGCGCGCAGCGCGCCGCATCAGAAACCACCCGCTATGCGGGTGGGGCCAAACGGCTTTACAAAGCCGCCCCCTCGCCGGACACTTGCGATTGTTCAGGCCGCAAGGAATCCG
>DBFMRS010000121.1:0-15344 GCA_048387515.1 Collinsella sp. | reverse complement strand
GGCGCATGCTTGCCAAAATCGGATTCATAAGCTTCGATGATTTGCTGCTGAAGCCTGCGGGCCTCGATGAAATCGTGGGAGGCGGCGAAAGCGGAGACAACTTCTGGCATGCCACCGACAACGAGGTATTCCTTGAGCAGGCGCTCGAGCTTTTCGGAAACGTTTGCCAGCAGGTCCATGTCTGCGGCAAGGATGGCATCTGCGAGCGGATCGCCATCGACGGCACGAACGAACTCGACAAACCCCATGGGGCGCATGGTAAGCTGGTCAATCTTGCCGACGGGGAACGACTCGTTTTCGCGTCGGAGCGCGAGCCCCATATAGGAGCCGGCTGCCACGATATGGTATTCCGGCGCCAGCTCGTTGAAGTATTTGAGCGAGGTGATGCCGCGCGGTGCCTCTTGGATTTCGTCGAAGATGATGAGTGTGTCTGTCGGCGTTATGGTCTGGCCGCGCAGGAGCTCTATCTGGGAGATGATGCGTTTGGGGTCAAGGCTTCCGTCGAACAGCGAGCGTGCGCCCGGTTCGAGCATAAAGTCAAAACGGATGACGTTTTGATACTGCTGGCCTGCGAATTCGTTGAGAAGCCAGGTTTTTCCCGTCTGGCGGGCCCCCTTAAGCAGGAGGGGCTTGCGGTTTGCCCTAGATTTCCAAGCGATGAGTTCGTCCATTAGCTGTCGCTGCATACTGCCTCCTAACGATCATGGTTAGTATAAGACCGTGTTGGTCTTTCCATCGAAAAATGTGGGAATGAACCACGTTTTTCCATCGAATAATGTGGGAGGCAACCACGTTTTTCCATCGAATAATGTGTGGGTTTAGGTCGGCATCTGGGGACGTTCTTTTTCTGCCGGCAGTTTGGGACACTCCTTGTTTTGGTGCAAATTAGTTACCCTTGCATCAGAAAACGGCGCCCGCCGGCGATGTTGCCGGCGGGCGCCGCGGTCGTGTAGGCGCTATTTGTTAAGTGCGTGCGTTCGAGCTCGCGTGCTACAGCGAGTCGATAAAGCGCTGCTGGGCGGCACGTCCTGCCTCGTCCCACTTAAAGACGCCGGCGTTGTCGAGCACGTGGCCAAACACCACGCCGACCTCCTCGTGCAGGATATCGATGGCGTTGTCGGCCGTAAGCTCGTCGGCGCGGCGGGCAAAGACGTCCTCAGCCCATGCGGCGTGGCTGCGGCAAAGATCATCGCCCTCGAGCGCACCGGCGAGGTCGTAGCTGCCATCGACCTTGGCTGCCAGCAGATGCTCACGGACAGCGCCAAGCTCGGGAACCAGGCGCGGCGGCAGAATGGCAAGGCCCATGACTTCGATCAGGCCGATGTTCTCCTTCTTAATGTGGTGGTACTCGGCATGTGGGTGGAAAACGCCTAGCGGGTGCTCGTCGGTCGTGATATTGCAGCGAAGCGCCAGGTAGGCCTCGTAAATCTCGCCGCCGGCGTTGCCGCGGGAGTCCACGCGGCGAATGACGGGCGTCACGGTGTTGTGGGCCACGCCGTCGGCTGTGTGCGCGATGACGCCCACCGACTCATCGGTCCACTCGCGCCAGGCGAGGATAATCTTCTCGGTGGCGTCGAGCAGCTGGGCGCGGTCGTGCGAGCGCAGTCGCAGCACCGAAAGCGGCCACTGCAACACGGTACCGCTGACCTGGTCAAAGCCGGGCACGCTAAACTGCGAGACCTCAGCGGCGTGCATCATGGGGAACTCGTGTGCGCCGCCCTGGAAGTGGTCGTGCGACAAGATCGAGCCGCCCACGATGGGCAGGTCGGCGTTGGAGCCAATAAAGTAGTGCGGGAACAGGTCCACAAAATCGAGCAGGCAGGTCAGACCCTTGCGGTCGACGTGCATCGGACGATGCTCGGAGCTCATAGCAATGCAGTGCTCGTTAAAGTACGCGTACGGGCTGTACTGGAAGCCCCAGCGCTCGCCGTCGAGCTGGATAGGGATAACTCGCAGGTTCTGACGGGCGGGATGGGCACCGCCGTCGGCTGCGGCGGAGCGTCCAGGGTAGCCCTCGTTCTCGATGCACAGCTGACAGGCGGGATACTTCTCGCTCGTGTTTTTAGCGGCACCGGCCGCGGCAATATCGCGCGGGTCCTTCTCAGGCTTGGACAGGTTGATGGTGATCTCCAGGTCGCCCCAGTTGGTGGGGGTGCTCCATTTGATATTGCGCGCGATGGCGGCGCGGCGCACGTAGCCGGCGTCGCAGCATAGACCGTAGAACCAGTCGGTTGCGGCGCGGGGCTCGTTGACACCAATGCGGCCGTTGAATTCCTCGTTTACAAACGAAGGCCTCGGCATCAGCACGCCCATGATGCGCATGGCGATGCGATCGCGGCCCGATGCCGTGTCCTCGGCGGCGCCGTTGGCAACGGCAGCCTCGGAAAGCGCGGCAAGCGTGCCTTCAAGGTCAAAGTTGGGGAGTGTATCGGGGTGCAAGAGCGAAATCTTCTCGGTCTTGAGCGCCCAGGCCATGTCGAGTGCGGGGCCCGTGGCGCCGATGCACTCCAGAATGGTGTTGTAGGCCCAGATGCGGTCGTCCTGTCCGATCATCGATCGGTGAATAGCGTACTCGATGAGGCCCTGCATAGCCTTGCGCACGTCAGTCATTACAGCCATGCCGCGTAAGCCCCCTTGTCAGAAATCGCGTAGTGGCGGGCAGATCCCTCGCCCAGCCAGCCGTTCATCTTGGCAATGAAGGTGTCGACCAGATCGAGCGGCACGAAGGCCTGGATGGTGCCGCCAAAGCCGCCACCGTGAATACGAACGGCACCGCGGCCGTCGAGCACGTGCTCGGCCAGTGCCAGGGCATACATTGAGGGCTGCTCGGAGCCCAGCTTGGCGACGACATTCTGCAGGTACATGGCAGAGCTGGCGCCGGACTCGCGCGTCAGGACCAGGAACTGGTCGATGTCGCCGGCGTTCAGGGCCGCCCAGCGCTTATCGACCAGGCCGTTCTCGTACCAGTAGTGAACGGCGCGCAGGCAGGCGCGGTCGCCCAGCTTGGCGCGCAGCTCGGGGAGCTTGGCGTCAAAGTCGGCAACATCGACCTCGCACAGGCGTTCCTTGCCAAACTCGGCGGCGACGTCCTGCATCTCGCGCGGAACGGCGGCGTAGTCGTCGGTGGCTGCCACGTGATCGGCACCGACCTTAACGAGCACGAGCGCATAGCCGTGATCCTCAAAGTTGAGCCCGAGCTTCTGGGTTTTAGGCTGAGTCTGGTCCTCAAAGTCCATGTAGGCAAGGCCGCCCATGCACACAGCGGCCTGGTCCATCAGACCGCAGGGCTTGCCATAGTAGTTGTTCTCGGTGCGCTGGCTCATCTGGGCGAGCGCGATGGGCTCGATGGCGGGTGCGCCCCAGAGCGTCTCCATGGCGCGACCGTATGCCGCCTCGACAGCAGCAGAGCTCGAAAGACCGCCGCCCGAGGGGACGGAGCAGGTAAAGGCAAAGTCGAAGCCGTGGGGCTCAACACCCAGGGCAGCGATTTCGTGGGCCATGCCGCGTACGAGGCTCGCGGACGTGCCCTTCTCGGACTCTTGAACGTCAAGCGTGTCGAGCGTGATCTCAAACGTGGGATAGCCCTCGTCGGCGACGCGGACCTTGTTGGAGTCGGTTGCCACGGCGATGCCGTCGACAGCGACATCGAGCGAGCCGGCGATAACGTGGCCACCCTCGTGGTCGGTGTGGTTGCCGCTGATCTCGGAACGGCCGGGTGCGTGTACGTAGAGCACCTGGCCGTCGCCGATGGGGCCAAACTCCTCCTCGAACAGCTTGGTGAGCGTGGCGAATGTCTTTTCATCGGGGGTGGTCATGGGAGTCCTTTCCTTGGCGCGCACGGGTGAGTTTTGCGTCGTTATGAGTACGTTAACAACTTGAAGCGGCATGAACCAAGTGTTCACGATACCGCACGTTACGGGCTATGTTAACGTACTCATAACGCAACGCTTGTCACTTTTTGAGAATCTGGTAATCGGTAGAAATACAGCCGTGAACGGTACTGCTGTATGGACTTATAAAGCAGAAGAGTTGCGGATTGAAAAAGTAGAGTACGTTAACATGCGTCCGACGATAGCGGGCTTCGGCGCGGGGTGTGTTTCTGCCCGGGCCGGCATGCACGCTATTCAGATCTCGCAAGGGTGAAGGTGATCCTGTGGCAAGGCGCCCGTCCAACGATACAGGTACGCGGCCGGTCTCCATGGCCGACGTCGCCCGCGCTGCTGGCGTTTCGCAGCAGACGGTTTCGCGCGTCGCCAACGGTTTGCCCAACGTTAACGAGCAGACGCGCCAGCGCGTGCAGGCCGCTATGCAAGAGCTCGGCTTTCGCCCGAGTTATGCCGGTCGCTCGCTGCGCGACGGCCGTTACCATTCGGTCGGCCTGTGCGTCAACGATGTCACCAAGTTTGGCAACCTCTCAATGATCGATGGCATCGCCAGCGCTGCTCGCGAGCATAATTGCGCCATCACGCTGGTCGAGATGTCCAAGACCGAGGAATTCTCGCTTGCCGAGGCCACGCGTCGTATGGCCGCATTGCCGGTGGACGGCATCATCATCGGTATGAGTCGCATGGCGCCCGATTTTGAGACGTTCGATCCGTTGCCGGGCATTGGCACGGTCATCGTTACCATGTACGCGCATCCGCGCGTGACCACGGTCGATTCCGACCATTACGGCTGCTCGCTATTGCTTATGGATCACCTGTTTGAGCTGGGGCACGAGCAGATTCGCTATATTGGCGGCCCGTCGTTCTCGGTCGACGAGCAATTTCGTCGTGCCGGTTGGCAGGATGCACTCGAGCGTAAACACATCGAGCCGGCAGAGCCGCTTGAGGGCGACTGGTCTGCCAACAGCGGTTACGAGGCTGGCAGGTACCTGGCCGAGCACGATCGCACCATGACGGCGATTTATGCGGCAAACGACCAGATGGCAAATGGCGCGATTGCAGCGCTGCGCGATAGCGGTCTGCGCGTGCCCGAGGACGTGAGCGTGGTGGGCGTCGATGATTCGCTCGATGATTTTGTGGCACACAACGAGCTCACGACCGTGCGATTCGATCTACATCAGCGCGGACGCGAGGTATTCGAGCATGCGGTTCCCGAGGCGGGTACGGCGGGCAAAACCGTTGCCATCCGTATTCCCGGCCAGCTCATTATTCGACATAGCACGGCGATACCACACTCATAGTTTGCGCAGGTAAACGGCGATTTATCGTATTTCAATAACAATCGGTATGGATGCTGGCAGATAACAGTTGGGATACTGCCGAGTGCTATGATAGACGGGTTCTTTTGTCTATCTAGGAGGCTTTGCCTGATGGAGATCACCAAGGATATCCGCTACATCGGTGTCGACGATCACGACATTGACCTGTTCGAGGGCCAGTACGATGTGTCCGAGAACGGTATGGCATACAACAGCTACGTTATCTTGGGCGAAAAGATCGCTGTCGCCGATTCGGTCGACGGCGGTTTTGTTGACGAGTGGCTCGGCAACCTCGAGGCCGTGCTCGATGGCCGTACGCCCGACTACCTGATCGTCCATCACATGGAGCCCGATCACTCCGCCGGCATCGCCGCCTTTATGGAGCGCTATCCCCAGGCACAGATTGTGGCCAGCATGGGCGCCTTCCGCATGATGGTCAACTACTTTGGCACCGACTACCCCGAGCGCAAGGTGGTCGTCAAAGAGGGCGACGTGCTCGACCTGGGTGGCCACAGCCTGACCTTTATCGGCGCCCCCAACGTTCACTGGCCCGAGGTGATCTTCTCCTACGAGTCCACCGACAAGGTGCTCTTTAGCGCCGACGGCTTTGGCAAGTTTGGCGCCAACGACATCGAGGATCCCGAGGGCTGGGCTTGCGAGGCTCGCCGCTACTACTTTGGCATCGTCGGTAAGTTCGGCAAGTTTGTGCAGGCCGTCCTCAAGAAGGCCGCCGACCTGGACATCCAGATCATCTGCCCGCTCCACGGCCCCGTGCTGACCGAGAACCTGGGCTACTACCTCGACACCTATAACACCTGGTCGAGCTATCAGCCCGAGGACGAGGGCATCACGATCGCCTATGCGAGCGTGTATGGCCATCTGAAGGCTGCCGTCGAGGAGCTCGCATCTGCGCTCGAGGCTCGCGGCCAGAAGGTCTCCGTCTTTGATCTGGCTCGCGACGACATGGCCGAGGCCGTTGAGGATGCGTTCCGCTACGACCGTCTGGTGCTCGCCTCCATTACCTATCAGGGCGAGATCTTCCCGTGCATGAGCACCTTTATCCACACGCTCGCCGAGCATGCCTACCAGAACCGCACCGTGGCGCTTGTCGAGTCCGGTTCCTGGGCGCCCGCAGCTGCCAAGGTTATGACCAAGGAGCTCGAGGGCATGAAGGACATCACCCTGGCGCAGAACAAGGTGACCGTGCTGGGCTCGCTCAACGACGCCTCGCGCGCTCAGATCGAGGTTCTCGCCGACGAGCTGTCCAAGTAGCGACACATTCACTTCTGATGCTCAACCACCACAAAGGAGGCCTTTGTGGTGGTTTTTGTTTAAGCGCCGGCGATGACGAGGGCTGGACGTGAGCTGTCAGTGGCCTCGGCGATCGAGGTGGCGACGGCATGGTCGGGGTCACGGTCCATCACGATGGAGTCGACATCGGCAAGCTCGGCAAAGCGGTACATGCCGCGTCCGTTAACCTTGCTGGCGTCCATGAGGGCGACGCTTTGATGGGCCGCGGTGATCATAGCCGTTTTGGTCTCGGCCATCTGGGGAAAGTCGGTCGTAAAGCCGCAGCTGGGGACAAAGGCGCCGGGGCACATGACGGCCAGATCGGCATGGACCATTTGGAGCGCCTGCATAGTGAGCGGTCCGTACAAATAACGATGGCCTTTGCGCAGCGCCCCGCCCAGCATGACGACATCGACTGAGGGCATGCTCTCGTCGATGTAATCGGCAATGGTAATGTCGGCCGTGATGACGGTGATACCGTCGCGCTGATCGAGGAGCCGGACGAACTCGAGCGCCGTGGTGCCCGAGTCGACGAGCAGCGTGTCGCCGTCATTGACGAGCTCGATGGCGCTTTGCGCGATGGCCTGCTTGGCGGCGACGTTGACATTGATGCGGCGATCCTGCGTGGAGACGGTCAGACGTTTGTGGAGTGATACGGCACCGCCGTGCGTGCGGCGCAGCTTGCCTGCTTCGGCGAGCGCGTCCAGGTCGGCGCGGGCGGTGACGGAGGACACGCCAAAGGTCTGGGCGATTTCTGCTACCTGCACCGAGGCATTATGATCGAGCATTTCCATAATGGCGGTACGGCGTTCGTCGGCAAAGGCACGGTTGGTGGCTTGGGCCATGCTTGCTCCATTCTCGGCTAAATTTGCAGGAATTGTGTTGACTCTATTTTCGTTCATTTTCTTTTTGAGTAAGAAAACACCTTTCGATTACTTATCTTTTCTATAAAAGAAAGACGCTGAACGCCCAAAATTCAATATCGAACATGTCCACTCGGCTCATATTCCTTCCGTTTACTTTTCAAAAACGACTGTATTGACCTGCATGGGCTCAATATCTCGCGCGTGTAAAGCCGCTGAATTTCATACAATGAGCGCAGAAAAACGCAAGGTAAAACGCCTTGTGAACAACTACGCCCGATGTCCAGATGCGGGCGAGGGAGAGGAGCAAACGCTCATGGCACTTGTTACCACCGAAAAGATGCTCAAGGACGCTCAGGCCGGCCACTACGCTGTTGGCGCTTTCAACGTCGAGAACCTCGAGTTTGTTATGGCCGTTCTGGCCGCTGCCGAGGAGACCAAGTCCCCCGTCATCATGCAGACCACCCCGGGCACCATCAAGACCGCTGGTCTGGACTACTTCTACGGCATGGTCAAGGCTGCCGCCGAGCGCGCTTCCGTGCCCGTCGCTCTGCACCTCGATCACGGCGATGGCTATGACCGCTGCATGCAGGCTTTCCGCACCGGCTATACCTCTGTCATGATCGACGGTTCGCACGAGTCCTTCGAGGACAACATCGCCCTGACCAAGTCCGTCGCCGATGCTGGCCGCGCCATGGGCGTGCCCGTCGAGGCTGAGCTCGGTAAGGTTGGCGGCAAGGAGGACGACGGTCCCGCGGTTGAGGGCGAGAGCCCCTACACCGATCCGGCCGAGGCCAAGGAGTTCGTCGAGCGTACCGGCTGCACCTCCCTCGCTATTGGCGTTGGCACCAGCCACGGTGTGTACACGAGCGATCCGCACATCGAGCAGTCCGTGGTCAAGGCCATTCGCGACGCCGTCGACGTGCCGCTGGTTCTGCACGGCACCTCCGGTGTGCCCGATGAGCAGGTTGCCGAGGCTGTGAAGAACGGCATCTGCAAGGTTAACTACGCCACCGAGCTGCGTCAGGCCTACACCAAGGGCTTCATGGCCTACATGGCCGAGAACCCTGCCTGCTTCGATCCCAAGAAGCCGGCCAAGGAGGGTATGCGTGAGATCACCGAGCTGGTTAAGATCCGCATGACCAACCTTAACTCTGTGGGCAAAGCAGAGTAACAGCAAGGGTACTCTGATCCCACCGGGCCGTCCGGAAACGGAAAAGGGCCTATCTCTCAGAACGTCCTCGGACATGTCGGAAGCCCCGCTGCGCGCTACGCGCTGCGGGGCTTCCTCCGTCAGTGCGGAATGTTCTGAGAGATAGGCCCTTTTCCGTTTCCGGACGGCCCTGCTCGATCGCCCTTGTGGCGTTGGGGCGGAAATGGGTGGTGCGCGAGGGGCGCTTTGTTGATGAGGGGTTAGTATGCCCGGGCTTGGTTGGGGAATGACTTGTTTAGGGATGCTTGGAGCTTTTCGAAGGATGCTCGCAGGTTGAGTTCCTGGTCGGTTGAGCGTTTGGCTTTTGTGGTGGGGGAGTCGAGGAGACCGTTTCTCTGTGTCGGGGGGAAGGAGAAAAGGTTTGCATGTTTTAGGGATGGCTGCTGTGCTGCGTCATTGGAAGAATGCATGCTTATGCGGCCTCCTCGATGTCCACCAAAAGATTGCGCTCGGGGTATGCTGCTAGGTCCCGTGCGTTGGCAGTATTATGCCGCGGCTGCTGCAAAGAAGCGCTAAAGAAAGGCTTAACCTGGTTTGGCGTTACGATGAAACCGCAGGTCAAAGCTATTGAGTAACACTCTTGAAAGGTTTTGAGCTTAAGGGCTTTCTAAGGTTTGTGGCGCGGATGTGGCTTGCCTGTGTGGGGCGTGTGGACGGCTCGTTCCTAGCGCTGCGGTGCGGCGGCGCGTACTTGTTCGATGACCTTTTCCATCGTGGCGTCGATGCGGTCCTTTTTGAGTTCGCATTCCCAGATGGTTATAGGCGTCCAGCCCATTTGAGTGAGTGCTGCCACGGCAGCGCGGTCGCGCTCGACGTTGCGACGGAACTTTGCCTCCCAAAACTCAACGTTGCGCTTGGGCTGGCTAGGGTTGCATTTGGGGCAGCGATGCCAAAAACAACCGTTGACGAAGATGGCGATCTTGCGCCCGGGAAAGGCGATGTCGGGCTTGCCGGGAACCTTCCATTCCAAGCGATAACCCGTAAGGCCCGCTGCGCGCAGGCGCTGGCGAACGAGCAACTCGGGCTTGGTGTTGGCACGCTTGTTGCCCTTCATAGACTTTTTGATGGCGGCGCGCCGGCGGACCAGTTCGCGCTCGTCAGCGGAGAGGTCCGAGGTATCGATGCCGTCGAGCAGACCGGGCTTGGGACGTTTTTTGCTGCGGCGCTTAGGTGCGCGCTTGGGCTTGGCGGCTGTGTTGGGCGCGGCGTCATCGGCGGAGCTTGCCTCGAGCCGGTCTTCCTTCAGCTCAATCAGGGCATCAATGAGCCCCTTGTCGGCGGGCATCCACTCAACCGTGGCAAGCGAGGTACGCGGAATCCAGCGGATATCGAGCTGGCGGTCGTGCTTCTGGGGTTCATCGGATTCATCGGTGAGCGAGCAGTAGTAGCACTCCATGGAGAGGTGGAAATCGGGGTAGTCATACTCAACGGTATAGAAATCGCGCAGGTTGGTGACTTTGACCTGCAGCTCTTCCATGAGCTCGCGGCGTACGGCGTCCTCGGGCGTCTCGCCGCGCATGAGCTTGCCACCGGGAAACTCCCAAAGTCCCTGCATGTCGCCATAGCCGCGCTGCACGGCAAGCAGCTCGTCAGATCCATCCTTGCGAATGATCCCAGCGGCAACATGAATAGTCTTCAACAGGAGTCCTCTCTCAACATCAACGCGTGGCAGGCTAGCTACCCGTACCTTACACAACGGTAAGGCAAGCGTAAGCCATATCGATGGTAGCCGACTCGTCTTCTTGCGACTATAGATGCCGTAGACTAATCGCAAGAAAGGACTCGGTATGCAAACCACGCACATGGCGACCCCGGTACTGGAGGTCGCGCATCTCGAAAAAGTATATGGAGCGCTGGGCAACGTGACCCGCGCGCTCAACGACGTCAGCTTTACCGTCAACCGCGGCGAATTCGTTGGCATCATGGGCACTTCGGGCTCGGGCAAGTCGACGTTGCTCAACTGCGTGTCGACCATCGATAGCGCCACGAGCGGCACCATCCGCATCAACGGCCAGGACGTGACGCGTATGAAGCAGGCTAAGCTTTCGCAGTTCCGCCGCGGGGAGCTCGGCTTTATCTTCCAGGACTCCAACCTGCTCGATACGCTTACGGCACGCGAGAACATCGCCCTGCCGCTCACCATCGCCCGCACAAACTCGGCAGAGATCTCGACCCGCGTGCAGGATGTGGCAGCGCGCCTGTCCATCAGTCAGGTGCTCGACAAGTATCCCTACCAGATGTCCGGCGGTCAGCAGCAGCGCGTTGCCGCGGCTCGCGCGCTCGTCACCGACCCCACCATGATCATGGCCGACGAGCCCACCGGCGCCCTCGATTCTAAAAGCGCTCGTCTGCTGCTCGAGAGCCTGGAGGCCCTTAACCGCCGCCTGCGCGCCACGGTGCTCATGGTCACGCATGACAGCTTTGCCGCCAGCTACACGAGCCGTGTGCTGTTTATCCGCGACGGCAAGATCTTCACCGAGCTGCGCCGCGGCGACACCGACCGCCGAGAGTTCTTCGACCGCATTATGGAGGTCGTTGCCATGATGGGCGGTGAGGGCTCCGATGCTCTGTAAACTCGCTTGGGGCAACGTCCGCCGCGCCGGCCGCGACTACCTCGTCTACCTTTTGACGCTCACCCTGGGCGTCACAGTCTTCTATGCCTTTAACACCATCTCAATGCAGGTCGACATCGCCGGCATCGATGAAGAGGGCTTGGCGCAGGTTATGGGCAGCATGCTCGGCGACCTGACGTACTTTTTGGCCGGTGTCATGGCCTTTTTGATGGTGTACGCCAATAACTTCATCATGAAACGCCGCAAGAAGGAGTTTGGCCTGTACCAGGTGCTTGGCATGGGGCGCGGGCGCGTCGCCACGATCATGGCGCTCGAGACCGTGATAGTGTCGGTCGTGGCCTTTGTCGCCGGCATTGTGCTGGGTGTGGGACTCTCCCAGCTCATGATGTTCTTTACAGCCTCGCTTTTTAAGACACAGATCGCCAATTTCCACTTCTTTTTCTCGGTGCATGCGTTCAATCTGACCCTTGCCTGCATGCTCGTAATGTTTGTGCTCACGCTACTGCTGAACCTTCGCGCCGTGCGTCGTACCAAACTCATCGAGCTTATGGGTGCCGAGTGTCGCAACGAGAGCATCAAGACACGCAACCCCTGGATCGCGATTGCCATCTTTGCCGTGGGCGCGGTGCTTGTGGGCGTGGCCTATTACCGTCTGCTACGTGATGGGTTCCCGCTAACCGCGACGGACAGCAAGCTGCAAGAGGCCATGAACCAGTTTGGTATTACGACCGCTATGGTTACCGTGGGCACCTTTGCCCTGTTCTGGGGACTCTCGGGCATGCTCATCAAGCTGCTGCAGAGCCTGCGCGGCGTGTATTGGCGCGGCCTCAACATGTTTACCGTGCGCCAGCTTGCGGCCAAGGTCAACACGGTGTGCTTTTCGATGGGCGTCATCGCGATGCTCCTGTTTTTGGCCATCACCTTGGTGACGTGCGGTATGTCAATTGCCAACGTGATGAACGAAAACCTGGAGCGCTATAACCCTGTTGATGTGTCTCAGACGTATGTCTATTACACGCCCGATACGCTCGACTACTACAAAGGGTACAAAGGGTATGTCAATCCGTCTGAGGCCGATCGCATGGTGCTGGCCGATACAACGGTCGATTTGTACCCTGCATGGCACGGCAAGGGCAAGTCGGCGGGCAACAACGACGAGACCGGCAAGAAGGTCAATATCGCCGATGTTGCCGGTGAGCATGTGCAGATCGATTCGTATCTGAGTTACCCATTTGGCGGCTCGAATCCTTCGGTGACCCCAAGTGAGATGTGCAAGATCATGGGCGAAAAGCTTCCCAAGGCGTTCGGGGGTAGCAATGCCGATACGATGGGTCTGTTTGTGACGCCGGCGAGCCAGTACAACAAACTGCGTCAGATGATGGGCGAGGAGCCGGTGCACATCGGTCACGACCAGTATCTGCTCACATGTGATATGGGCGGCGAGCTGGTCGACCTGTACACCAAGTATATGGCTGGCGGCCATGCCCTTACCTTGGGCGGGCATACGCTCAAGCCCGCAACCGATAAGTCGGACGAAGATACGGCGGCCATCGCCAACTCGGCGATGGGCAGTAATCCGGGTACCGTCGTCGTTGCCGACGAGCTGTTGTCCCAACTTAATCTGCAGCCGTATTCCAGTAGCCTGCTCGTTAACTACAAACAGGGGATGGATACGACTGAGGCAGACGAGAGCATTAAAAACACTGTGCTCGACAATCTGCTCGTTGACGGCAAGGAGCCGGGGTCGTGGGGAATCTTCATCACGCGCTCCGAGATGTACACGCAAGCAGCGCAAATGAACGGTCTTATTAGCTACCTAGCCATCTACATCGGCTTTGTATTGGTCGTTGCATGCGCGGCGATTCTGTCGATCCAGCAACTCTCCAACGTGGCCGACGGCAGCCGCAGCTATCGTGTGCTGGCGCAGATCGGCTGCGACGACCGCCAGATTCGCCATTCGGTGATGGCGCAGCAAGCGGTATTCTTCCTGTTCCCGTTGGCAGTGGGCCTGGCGCATTCCTTTGTGGCACTTAAGGTGATTATCGAGTTGGTGAGCATTTTCGGAAATATGAGCATCGGCGGCACCGTGGGCCTAACCTGCGCGATCTTCCTGGCAGCCTACGGCGGCTACTTCCTGGTGACCTACCTTATGAGCACCGGCATGGTACGAGCTGCCATCGCCACCCGCTACAGCGAGTAACCTGCCTAGCGAAAAGTAAAATCATCACAGGTTGAGCATAAGTCAGCGAAAGCGCCCCTAGGTGAGCAAGGTGACGTGAAAGAGGAGGGAAGCGTACTTTGGTACGCGACCGACGATTGAACGTCAGATTGCCGCCTAGGGGCGCTTGCAGCGTCGAGCCGTTACGCGGTTTGGTAAAACCGCGTAACTTCATCGTAGAAGCACGTTTGCGGGCGGCGGATGCTCGTCTCCTGTTGCCCGCTCACCGAGGCCCGGCAATTGCCTTAATATCTTAAGGACCTCGATTTGTCCAAGACTGAGCGAAGGAGCTCATCATGAGCGACGGAAAGAAAAAGCTTTCCTTCTTGACGGTCATCTCGACCATCATCTGCGTCGTCTTCGTTTGCGAGGCCGCCGCACCTGCTGCTGCCATTGGCAACCAGCAGTTCTTCTGGTGGATCTTCCTGATTCTGACCTTCCTGCTCCCTTATGGCATGCTCGTTGCCGAGCTCGGCACTACCTATGACGGCGAGGGTGGCATTTACGACTGGGTACGCGATGGTCTGGGCGACAAGTGGGGTGCCCGCATTTCGTACTACTACTGGGTTAACTACCCGCTGTGGATTGCCTCGCTGGCCACCATGTTCCCGGACATTTTGGGTATGGTCTTTGGCGTCGAGTTCAATCTGATTGCCAAGATTGGTATCGACCTTGCCTTTGTGTGGATCGTCTATCTTATGGGTCGCTCCAAGGCTGCCGACTCCGAGTGGGTCCTGAACGGCGGCGCCATCATCAAGGTTGCCGTTGCCGTTATCGTCGGCGCTTTGGGCATCTGGTACGCCATGGAGAACGGTTTTGCGAACGATATGTCCGCTGCCACCTTCTTGCCCGAGCTCACCAACACCAACGCGCTTGGCTACCTGTCGATCATCATCTTTAACTTCATGGGCTTCGAGGTCATCTGCACCATGACCGACGATATGGCCGATCCCGCTCGCGATATCCCCAAGGCTATCATCGTCGGCGGCCTGTCCATCGCCGTGATCTATCTGTTCGCTGGCTTTGGCATCGGCGCTGCTGTGTCGGCCGATTCCATCGATCCCGACTACGGCATGATTTACGCTGTCCAGACTATTGTGGGCGATTCCATGATCTTTAAGGTCATCTGCATCGCCTTCCTGATCACGCTGTTCGCCAACATGGCTGCCTGGTCCTTCGGCGTCAACTCCGTTGCTCGCTATGCTGCCGAGCATGGCAACATGCCCAAGGTCTTCGCCTCGATGATCTCGGATGACGACATGCCCAACGGCGCCAACCTGGTCAACGCCATCGTTGCCTCCCTGGTGCTGTGCCTGCAGCTGGTTCCCGTCGACGCCATCTCCAACGGTGTCTTCTGGATGCTCTTCGGTACCTCCGTTGTCTTCCTCCTGCTGACCTACATCCCGATGTTCCCGGCATTCCTCAACCTTCGTAAGAACGACCCCAACCGTGAGCGTATCTTTACGTTCCCGTTTAAGGGAGCCATGATGAAGGTCATGCTGGCTATTCCCTGCATCGAGCTGATTCTGGCTATCGTTGCAACGCTGATTCCGTTCTCTGTCGATGAGATTGGCGATAAGGTCCCGATGATCGTCATCTTCATCGTGCTCTTGCTTATTGGCGAGGTTGTCCGCGTCGTCAGTGCTAAGGGCCGCGAGACCGAGTACAAGGGTCTCACTCCCGAGCTGGCTGCTCAGCGCCTCGCTGAGGAGTCCGAGGAGGACTAGAGCACCCGGATTCGGGGCTCCAACCTTCCTCGCGTACCAACGTACGCTTCGTCGGGCTTGTCGCTCCCGACTTGGGACGTTCTAGCCTTTTCGGAGGCGTGCCCAAGCAACAGGTTTGCTAACCTTTCTCTGAGGTGAGTGTGAGCTATTGCTCCGGTAACCACCGCCCGCCCCAATCTCTCTTCCGTATCCTTCGTGCGTTTTGTCTCCGCGCACCGGGTTACGTCGTCGCTTGCCGGTGCGACATCCGTGAAAAC
>DBFMRS010000120.1:0-10436 GCA_048387515.1 Collinsella sp. | reverse complement strand
GCCATGCGACGCGCGAGCTCGCGCGCAAAGCCGGCAGTATCGGCATCGCCAATCGCCAGGACAAAGTCCACGCCTTCGTCGGTCGCCAGGGCTACGGCCTCATCGACCAAATCGTCTCCCCCGTCGCCCCCGACCAAGCCGCAGCGAAAAAGCACGCGTTCGAGCAGAGCTCGATCAAGCGAGCCGAGCGCCGCCGAGACGAGCTCATCGTGCGTATGTTTGTCACCGCCCAACACGACCAGCGCCTTGGTGCCACCGTAGTGAGCGACCAATCGTCCGCACCAGCGAGCCACGTCTCCATCCGCAACAAGGCGCGTCGGCATACCAAACCCATAATTGACCATCTTTCCCACAACCCTTCCGTGCGCATAGGCGGTATCAATCGTTAGGCTCATGCTACGAAGCGAGGTTTTCCGAGCTGTTTCGCACTCTTTAGAGCTGCGTTAAAACCCCGATGAAGCCGCGCGACCATACTTGCCAAAAAGGGGCAGGTTTTGACGGTGTCCGTGCAAGCGGGTATTATCGAACAGGTATTCGATAAGAACATGTGTTTGATGGAAGGGCACGGATGGCGCACGAGCAGCACACCTATATCTGCATCGACCTCAAGACGTTTTATGCCAGCGTCGAGTGCGTCGACCGTGGGCTCGATCCGCTCACCACCAACCTGGTCGTTGCCGACGAATCGCGCGGACGCACGACCATCTGCCTCGCTATCACGCAGGCCATGAAGGACTTAGGTATTCACAACCGCTGCCGTCTGTTCGAGATTCCCGACGGCATCGACTACATCAAAGCCGTACCGCGCATGCAGCACTACATGGAAGTGTCGGCGCAAATCTACGGCATCTATCTGGAATACGTGAGCCCGCAAGACATTCACGTCTATTCAATCGACGAATGCTTTATCGACGTGACGCCCTATCTAGACCTCTACCATACCAATGCCAAAGGCTTTGCCTGCATGTTGCGAGATGAGGTCCTCGCGCGCACCGGCATCACGGCGACGGTCGGCATCGGCCCCAACCTATTCCAGGCCAAGGTAGCGCTCGATATCACCGCCAAGCACGTACCCAGCCGCATCGGCATACTCGACGACGAGACCTTTCGCAAAGAGATCTGGCCCCATCGTCCCGTCACCGATATCTGGGGCATCGGCCCCGGCATGGCAGCACGACTCGAAAAGTATGGCGTCTACGACCTGATGGGTGTCGCCGCACTCGACGAGAACCTGCTCTACGACGAGCTCGGCGTCAATGCCGAATATCTCATCGACCACGCCTTTGGGCGCGAGCCGACAACCATCGCCGATATCCAAGCCTATCGCCCACAAGCAACTTCGACCACCACAGGACAGGTGCTCTCGAAGGGTTATGCCTACGAGCAAGCCTACACCGTCTTGCGCGAGATGGTCGACAACGCCGTGTTGGACTTGGTCGATAAACACGTGGTCTGCGACAGCATCTCGATCTTTGTGGGCTACGCGAGCGAGCGAGCCGACATACGCCGCCTCGACGCCAGCGGTACAGCGCAATATGTGGACGGATGCGGGCACCTGCGCTCGAGCACATCGAGTATCGAACCTACCGCAACCGCCGGCCCCGAGCTCGCGCCCCGTGCTCCCAAGCCCGTCCAGCGCGATGACGAACGGCGCCGCCTGGTGCGCGAAGCGCAGGCAATCGATGGCATCTTTGTGGGAGAGCATGGCGGCAAACCGCGCGGTGGCTATGCCGCACTCTTTGCGCACTCCAACGCCTCGCGAAAGCTGCCCGAGCGCACCAATTCGTTTAAGAAGATCATGGGCTATTTCGATGAGCTCTGGGCGCAGACCGTCGATCCCAAACGACCGGTCAAACGCATCAACTTGGGATTTGGCAACCTCATGCCCGAAGAATTTGCCACTATCGACCTGTTTAGCGATATCGAGGCCGATGAGCGCGAGCGCGACCTGGCGCGCGCCGTCCTGGCCGTGAAAGGCAAGTACGGCAAGAACGCGCTCGTCAAGGGATTAAGCTTTACCGCCGGCGCCACCGCGCGCGAACGCAACGACCAAGTTGGAGGACACCGTGCCTAAGCCCAAACAACAGCCCGTGCGCCCACCGACCGCCTTCGAGCGCCTGGCGGACCCCGAGGGCAGACGCCGCGTCGCCGACCCCAACCTCACTGCCAATGGTGCCGTGCGCGCCAACCGCGCCGCACAGTTTATGCCCTTTGCCGCCCTCACGGGATACTACGAACTCGTGCGTAAACAAGAGATCGCCGCCGAGCCAAAATGCGAGCTCACGGAAGAAAAGGCCCTCGAGCTTTCGATAAAGCTCGAGGGCCTCAAACGCGGCGACTTGGTGCGCGTCACCTATTACGATACATACGGCTATCGCAGCCGCACCGGCATCCTCGACGAGGCGCTCCCTGCTTTCAAACTCCTCAAGCTCAAAGATATCGCCATCGACTTCGACGACATCCAGGACATCGAGCTACGCGGACGAGCCTAGACAAGGACGCGCATCCAAGGCAAGGCCTACAGCGTCATGACGTAGTAACCCGCATCTCTCACGGCAGCCTCAAGGACACCGCGATCGATCGGCCGCTTGGAGCGCACGCGCGCTGTGTGGTCCGCATACGTCACCGTTGCCCACACGCCATCCAGCGCATTGAGGGCATTGGCTACGTTCTGAGCGCAGCCGTCACAGCTCATGCCGCCGATGAGCAGCTCATCGCTATAGGGGTAGTGGGACGGATCGGTATCCGCAACCACTACCTTCTTGGCCTTCTTACCGCTCGTGCCATCGCTGCAGCAGCTCTTTCCGTGTGTCGAAGCGACAATGCGACGCAGTCCAAAAAACATGCCGACGGCAATGACGGCCAACACGATGAGATTCGCAGGGTTGAGCAAGTCGCTCATGCGTTCCCCTTTCAAGTAGCACTATCTAGATACCCCCATGGGGTGTCCCCATCTTAACCCAAAATCGTGTCCGTTCGGTCAATTAGTTTCCCTCTTCAAACTTTTTTGTTGACCATGACTTACTTTCGTGTATAAGTTTTCCTAGGCTAACAACTGAGGACCCGAAAGGAGCATCGTGACTCGAACCATTGACATCCCAACATACCAAACGGCTGTCGTGCGCAACTGCTCCCCTACGCTCGCAGGTATCAAGCCGGCTTCGCTCTTTACCTATCCCGGCGTCTACGCCAACCAAAACGGAAAACCCGGCGCCGCCCATATCGAAGAGCGACGCTCTCGCCTGCTCGCCGTCATAGCCCAATGCAACCGCGAGCTCCAGCCACTCGGAATCCATATGAGCGTTTTGGTCTGGCGCCCCTGCGGAGCGCTCATCTATGTGTATCGCCCTGCGGACCTCATGCGATACCTCTCCGACCACCGTGCCACGACGGCGCTAGCCGCCGAAGGTTACGATGTCCACAACCTGCCCGCATCCCTGGTGCATCTCGCCGCGCGCATCACGCTGGCAAGCAGCAATGCCGCAGAAAGCGCCTATGACGGCAGCGTCTGCGCACTCGCGCGAAATAGGCACTGCGATACGGGGTGCATATGCGAGTTCCCCCACGAAATTGGCTATTTTTTGGGCTATCCCTACGAAGATGTCCATCAGTTTATCGTCCAGCACGGCGAAAACTATAAGGTCTTTGGCGCATGGAAGGTATACACAAACGTTGAGCAGGCGCTCACGACCTTCGATTCCTATCGCGCATGCACGCAATACCTTACCTACATCTATCAACGGGGCTGCACCCTGGAACAACTTGTCCAGGCAACCCGATAGAGCATACAAGACGCGGCCGCACGCCGCACAACCGAAAGGAAAACATATGAGCAAGATCGCCGTCGTCTACTGGAGCGGTACAGGCAACACCGAGGCCATGGCAAACTTCGTTGCCGAGGGTGCAACCGGTGCCGGCGCCGAGGCAGAGGTCATCTCCTGCGCCGACTTCTCCGCAGACAAGGCCGCCAACTATGACGCCATTGCCTTCGGCTGCCCCGCCATGGGTTCCGAGGAGCTTGAGTATGACGAGTTCCAGCCTATGTGGGACGAGGTCAAGGAGACCCTCGGCGATAAGAAGGTCGTCCTCTTTGGCTCTTATTCGTGGGCCGAGGGCGAGTGGATGGACAACTGGAAGGCCGATGCCGACGAGGCGGGCGTCAATGTCGTCGATTCCGTCATTTGCTACGATGCGCCCGACGATGAGGGCGAGACCGCTTGCAAGGCCCTCGGAGCCGAGCTCGCGTAACGAACCCAGGACCTCAAAAGAGTCTGCATCAAAGCGCATCCTTATCCCTACAAAAGAGCGGGGGCTGGATTCAAGTCCAGCCCCCGCTCTTTTATAACGGCAGTTACATCAACCGGCTACGAGATATTGCCCAAGAACGCCTTGGTGCGCTCGCTCTTGGGGTGGTCGAAGACCTCGCTCGGCGTACCCTCTTCCACAATGACGCCGCCGTCCATAAAGACGACGCGGTCGGCGACGTCGCGGGCAAAGCCCATCTCGTGCGTCACGACGATCATGGTCATGCCGTCGCGTGCCAGGTCGCGCATGACCCCCAACACGTCGCGGACAAGCTCAGGGTCGAGCGCCGAGGTGGCCTCGTCAAAGAGCATGACGTGCGGGTTCATCGACAGGGCGCGGGCGATGGCAACGCGCTGCTGCTGGCCGCCCGAAAGCTGACTCGGCATAAAGTCGATGCGCTCGGCAAGACCGACCTTGGTCAGCTCCTCGACGGCGATCTTCTCGGCCTCTTCCTTGCTGCGCTTGAGCACCTTTTGTTGCGCAAGCATGACGTTCTTTTTGACCGACAAGTGCGGGAACAGGTTGAACTGCTGAAAGACCATGCCCAGGTGCGTACGCACTTTGTTGAGGTCGACACCCTTGGCGCACACATCTACGCCCTCAACGATAATCGAGCCGCTCGTGGGATGTTCCAGACGATTGATGCAGCGAAGCATCGTCGACTTGCCCGAGCCCGAGGGGCCCAAGACCACAACGACCTCACCCTTGTGCACATCCAGATCGATATCGCGCAGGACCACGTTGTCGCCAAAGGCCTTCTGGAGGTTCTTGATACTGACGACGACCTCGTTCGAGTTATTGGTTTCGCTCATGATAGGACCTCCTTACAGACCGGCGATGTGATCGGCGGGCGTCGCGACAACCTGTCCGGCGCTCTTGGCGGGACGCTTCTTCTTGGTCTCGGTCGTGCCCAAAAGCCTCGCCTCAAGACCGCTCACCAAGCGAGCGAGCGGCAGGGTGATGACCAGATAGAACAGGGCGGCAACCACATACGGCGTGATGGAGCCCGTCGTGGCCACGATGGTGCGAGCGTTCATGACGATCTCGACCACGCCCACGGCCGCGAGCAGCGACGTATCCTTGTAAAGCAGGATGAACTCACTGGTCAGCGTAGGCAGGACATTGCGGAACGTCTGCGGAATCATAACGTAGAGCAGTGTCTGGAAGGCATTCATGCCCAGCGAGCGAGCAGCCTCGTTCTGGCCCTTGGGGATCGACTGAATACCGGCACGGAAAATCTCGCACAGGTACGCAGACGAGTTCATGGCCATGACGATAACGCCCAAGACGTAGTCGTCAACCTTGACGCCGGCCAGCGGCAGGCCAAAGAACGCGATGTAGATCTGCAGGAACGCCGGCGTACCACGGATGATATTCACATAGATGCCGGCAAGGCAACGCAGGATGCGCGACTTGGAGATGCGCATGAGCGACAAGGCAAAGCCAAAGGGAATTGCCAGCGGAAACGCCACGAGCACGATCGAGAGCGACATAAGGAAGCCCTTAAAGACGATCGGCAGGCTCTGGACCAAAATGACCGGGTTCAGGAACAGGCGAAGGAACATGTTGGAATTCCATGTCTCGACCCACGGCTGCTCCTTAAGGTCGGCCAGGAAGTTATCGAATGCCGTCACGCCCTTAATCTCGACGGAAGGAATCTTGGAGATCTTCTTGGTCGAACCATCGGCGAGCGTATAGGTACCGCTAAAGGCCTCGTCGCCGCCCTCGACGGGGAAGGTCACGCCGTAGACCTCGACACGGAAATAGCCGCCAGCGGGCGCCGTCTCGCCAAAATCGATCTTGAGCGTCTGGCCGTCGACCTTGCACGTAGGCTTCATGGGCGTACGGTCCATAAGGTCATCGCCCGAGAGCATCGTCAGACGTGTGTCGTCCGCACCAAAGGTCGTGCCATCGGCAAACGTCAGCGAAAGACCACTCAGCTCCTCGTCGGCATCGGCCTGGACCTCCCAGGTAATGCGCGTCTCGGTGCCGCCGACCACAGCGCTGCCCGAACCGGTGTTGGGTCGGGCGGTAATCTTTGCGGTCTCAAGCGCCTGGGCGGTCGTGGGCACGCAGGCCCCCGCGCACACCAGGGCGAGTGCCACAGCCAGGGCACAGGCCAGCTTTTGGAGCATCGAGGGCAGTGGAAAACGCTGCTCAGCGGCCCCTTTGTTCAGTCGAGACAAGGTGGCTCCTATCGTAGAAGTTGCCGGCAAAACGAGACGGATACGCTCTCCGTCAAGAGAAGCGCAAAGGCCCTCTCCGCCAAAACGGAAAGGGCCCGCGCGCAATCAAGTAGCTATTTTACTTGATATTGTACTTAGCCATGAGGGCGTCGACGGTACCGTCGTCGGTCAGATCCTTGATGGCCTGGTTTATGTCGTCCTTGAGCTTGGTGTTGCCCTGGTTGATGGCGATGGCGTACTCCTCGCCGGTGCTGATCTGCTTGATGGTCTGGCAGGTGTTGAACTGCTCGGCGGTCAGCTGGCTGGCAACGGAGCGGTTGGTGACTACGGCGTCGCCCTTATCGGACTGCAGGGCGCTGAAGCACTCGGTGGCGTCCTTGTAGGGGACGATCTTGGCCTTGGGGAAGTTCTCCTGGGCAAAGGACTCGGCGGTCGAGCCAGACTGGACGATGATGGTAGCGTCGGCATTGTTGAGCTTCTCGCTGAAGTTGTCGGCCGTGATGTCGGTGTTATCGACCTTGGTCACGATAGCCTGATCGTCCATGTAGTAGGAATCGGAGAAAGTGACTTCCTTCTCACGCTCGGGCGTGTCGGTGATAGCCGCGATGGAGACGTCATACTTAGCGCCCGAAGCGACGCCCGGAACCAGCGTGTCAAAGTCATTGTTGACATACTCGACATCCAGGCCCAGCTTGTCGCCGATAGCCTTGATGAGCTCAAGGTCAAAGCCTTGATAATCGCCGTTGTCATCCTTGTACTCAAACGGGGCGTACTCGGCAGAGGTGCCGACGGTCAGCGTACCGTCCTTGACGAGCGCGTACTCCTTGGAGCCGTCGACCTTCTCGACCTTAGCGTCGTCAGAGCTGCTGGAACCGGCATCAGAACCAGAGGTGGCGTTGGACGAGCCGCAGCCCGTCAGTGCGAGGGCGAGCGCCATAGCACCCGTGGCGGCAAATGCGCCAAGCTTCTTCAGCTTCATAATCAGTCTCCTTCCGGTGACCCCGTTTGATTCAGAGGTCTGCAAAAACTGAGGGTTATTATGCACCCGCTTGGAAGAATCTGCAATCAGAAAACTGATTGAAACAAACCCATAACGTGAATGGAGCACTCCACTTTATGTCAGCCATTACTGCTGCAACGACCTTAACAGGTTGATTTCAGCCGCATAACCTGCAAGTTCGTTCGGTGTCTCCAAAATAAATGGCAATGCGCGCAAGCGGCTATTCGATACAATATTCTGCATAACCTGCATACCGCCGCCAAACTCTTCACTACCCAGATAGCCCTTACCGATGCATTCGTGGCGGTCCTTATGGGCGCCGCAGGGATTCTTGGAGTCATTGATGTGCACGGCGCGCAGGCGCTCGATACCCACCACACGATCGAACTCGTCAAGCACACCGTCAAGATCGCGGACGATGTCATAGCCGGCGTCATTCACATGGCAGGTATCTAGGCAAACGCCCAACTTGGCCGACAGCTCGGGGCGCTTGTCGGCAACGCCCTCGATGATGAGCGCCAGCTCCTCAAAGCTGCGGCCCACCTCGGTGCCCTTGCCGGCCATGGTCTCGAGCAGCACCGTCGTCTGCTGGCCCTCAAACATCACCTGGCACAGGGTGTCGACGATCATCTGAATACCGGCGTCGGGGCCCTGCCCCACATGCGCACCGGGATGGAAGTTGTAGTAGTTGCCGGGCAGCGCTTCCATGCGCCGCAAGTCCTCGGCCATTGCCTCCAAGGCAAACTCGCGCGCCCGCTCTTTGGCCGAGCAGGGGTTATAGGTATACGGGGCATGAGCCACGAGCGGGCCAAAGTCGTTTTGCTCCATAAGCTCGCGCAGGGCCGCCACGTCATCCATGTCAAGATCTTTCGCCTTGCCGCCGCGCGGGTTGCGCGTAAAGAATGCAAAGGTGTTGGCGCCAATGGATAGCGCCGTCTCCCCCATTGCCCGATAGCCCTTCGTCGTCGAAAGATGACACCCAATCGTCAGCATCTCCAGCTCCCCCTCATCAGTTGCGGTGAAATAGTTCCTGTTTGGCCCCTATTCTGCCGCAAACAGGGACTATTCCACCGCAACTTATAAAAGGGGCATCAGAGATGCGGGCCACCAAGCACCACGGTCGCCGGCGTCATGATCCCCTACGTGCCAGCGCCAAGTCCTAGAGGGCTAGACGGATTGCATCGATAATGCGCGCGCAGCGCTGTGTGGCGGCAAGGGGCATGACGGGACTCTCGAGTTTCCCCGCCCGGATGAGCTGGGTCGCATGCTGGATTTCGCCGTAGAAATCATCGACCTCAAACGGGGCATTTATTTCGAGCATTCGCCCGTCGGAGTACTTCACATGGGCGAGCTCGGGGCGATGGAGGCGCTCGATTTCCAACGAGCCCCGCTCGCAGGCAATCGTTAAGCGGCTTTCATACGCTGCCTTGCCGTCGCACACCATATGAATGGGTATACCGCCGACGCTCATATGGATCTCGTCGGCCCAATCCACGCGGCCGCCCGATACGTCACGCCAGCGAACTTCACGAGACGAAACATCGCACGCACCCGCGAGCAAATCCTCAAACCACCCGACCGCATAGCAGCCCATGTCATATAGACAGCCACCCTGCAACGGGTCGAGCAGATAACTCGAAGGGGGCTCACCATAATCGAGTTTTTGCACGCTTTCAATCGAGACGATACGGCCGAGCTCGCCCGACGCAAGCAAGCCCTTCACGCGAGTACGCATCGGGCAAAACCGATTTTTCATCGCCTCCATAAACAGCACGCCGCGCTCGCGAGAGGTGGAGGCAATCGAGAGAGCCTCTTCTTCATTCAAAACGGCCGGCTTTTCGCACAGCACGGCCTTTCCCGCGCGCAGTGCCCGACAGACCCAATGCGCATGCATGCCATGTGGAAGAGCCAAGTAGATTGCGTCGACATCGGGGTCGGCAATCAGCGCATCATAAGCCGCATCGCCGCTATCGTCAGCCGTGGCATAACTGTGCGCGGCATCAATCAAAAACGCCCTGCAAAACTCCTCAACATGCGAAGGAGTGCGACCGGCGGCAGCCACAAGCCGTGCCCCGTCCACCTCCTTGAGCGACGATGCAAATCGATGCGATATGTTCCCAGCGCCCAAAACGCCCCAACGAACCTCACGTAAGTCATCACATGAATCCCGATGGTCCACGACAGCCCCCTTCAGTTGCGGTGGAATAGTTCCTGTTTGGCCCCTATTCTGCCGCAAACAGGAACTATTCCACCGCAAGTTATAAAAGGGGCATCAGGAGCGCGTTTTGCAAAAGGCCTTAAGCGCGGCCGTTACGGGGCCAGGCTGGAAACGTCGGCGCACATCGTCGAGACGCTCGGGAATATCGATGTGCTGCGGACAGTGACGCGCGCATTTGCCGCACTTGACGCAATTGCTCACCAGCTTGGGCTCGTTCGTCCGCACCGCGCTTGCCGTAAAGTATTGAGACAGCCCCGTAAACCAACTATGCGCGTAGCTCGCGTTGTAGGCGCCAAAGCAACCGGGAATATTGATGCCCTTGGGGCACGGCATGCAGTAGCCGCACCCCGTACACGGCACGCGATTCGATTTCTCAAACTCTCCCAGCACACGTGCGATGGTATCGAGCTGCTCTGTCGTCATCGAATCCGGCAGTGCGCGATCCGCCAATGCCGCGTTCTCGTCCACCTGCGCGGTATCGGTCATGCCCGAAAGCAGCATCGTGACTTGAGGATGGTTCCACACCCACGAAAGGCCCCAAGCAGCCGGCGTCTTCAGGTACGGATCGCGTACGCCATCGAACACGGCGCGGGCACGCGGAGGCAGTTTGCCCGCTAAACGTCCGCATTACAGTCGAAATTGTCAGCCCGGGACCGTCTCGGGCTACGATTGAGGCGCGCCCAGAACGGGCCGCCGACCGGGCGCCCGCGCACGGCCGAACGTCCCT
>DBFMRS010000119.1:0-7910 GCA_048387515.1 Collinsella sp. | reverse complement strand
GGGACGGCGTGGACCATGCAGCTGCCGATGGTCGCGCTCGCGGCGGCCTTGGCGGCATCGCTTGCGTTTTTGGTCGCGTAGCTGTGGCGGAAGCGTTTGAGCATGGCAATGTCGTTGCCGCCGTCGCCGTAGACCGCGACCTCGTCCTCGGCAATACCGTAATAGCCCGCCAGCCACGCCACGCTCTCGCCCTTGTTGCACGCCACGTCCGTGATCTCGAACATCACCGGATCGAACGGCGCGTTGACCACGCGGTCCGATCGCTCAGCCAAATATGCCTTAAGGTCGCGCTCCAGCTCGGGCGAGGTCACGCGGCAGTTGATTTTGCACACGTCATGACGCAGGATGTCACCGATCGACTGGTCGAAATACTGTTCCTCGTGATACCCGCCACGTGCACGCATGCCGCGCATCACGATGCGCTTGATAGGACTGTCCTTTTTAAAGCCCGCCTGGTGCATCTCGAACGAACCGCTCGAGAACATGCCGTCGGGCGTGGAGCAGTCGAAGCAAATGTCCGGGAACGCTTTGAGCAGCTCCTCGGTAACCTGCGGGTCGATGGTCCAGGTCTTGAGCACCTCACCATGGCTGTCGCGCACGATGGATCCGTTGGAGCAGCAGGCGTCGAGTGCCAGACCTGTGAAGCCATGCTCGCCGATCGGCAGCGTCGAGCGTCCGGTCGCGGGAACCACATGCAGCCCGGCTTCGGTCAGCTCGCGAATGGCGCGGCGGATGGTTCCGTCGGCCTCGTGTAAGGCATTCAGCAGCGTTCCGTCTAAGTCACTCGCAAACATCTTGATCATGGGCATGCCTCTCCTTCGTCTGCACGATATTGTAGACGAGAACGGGCGCACCCCAAGAGAGGCACGCCCGTCAGGCGAAAGATTGTTCTACACCGCGGCGGGGCCGTGTTCGCCGGTACGGATGCGGATGACTTCCTCGACCGGCTCGACCCAAATCTTGCCGTCGCCGACGGTGCCGCAATCTTGGAAACGGCGCAGCAACGGGCGAGAAACCAATGAGAAACGCGAGGACCACAGGAGCTGGCCCCACCCCGTCCCGGCTAGCGGCGGAACAGCTCGCGGGCTCGGTCGCGGAGGTCGGTAGCTCGGATGACACCTTCGTAGCGGTTGATGCGCAAGCGCGGGAAGGCATTGAAGAAGCGCAGGTCGCGTCGGCTGAGCGACACGCTTGGCACCGGACGGCTCATGCGCTTGCCGGCAAGGCGACGACTGAGCGACGGACGCGGCATGCTCGGCGCGGCATCGGCCACGCGGCGGGCAGCGAGCGCCAAGCCGCGAGCACCATCCGAGATAAACGTCGGCATCGAAGCCTTCTCACGAAGGGCATCGAGCGTCGCGTCGCCCAGCTCGGCCAGCCACGCGTTAACGGCACGGCTACGGATATGCGTCTGTGCCACCGAGTCGATCGCCGAATCGGGAATACGTTCGAGCATGGAGTCGGACGCATCGGCAAGCGACTCATTGATGCGGTCGGCAAGGTCAGCGCGCACACGCTCCAGCTGATCGGACAGGCGACGCCAGCTGGCCAAAGAGCACACCGCGTCGACCATCATCGCGACCGCGGCGATAAAGGCGGACAGCCGCACAATCAGCACCGGCAGATGGCCAAGCAGCCCCAGCAATGCCGGCTCCACTAAGCGGCAAATGCACAGCGCACCCAAGCCAAACGCGCAGGCCCAGTACAGGCAGATGCGTCCATGCAGGTTAAACGGCAGGTGCGAGTAATCCCAAAAGCGCGCGCCTGTTGTTTTTTCCAATAGAAGGCCCACGCTGTACTCGATTGCGCTACATACAAGCGCTGCAGCGACAAACTGGCTCGAGGCATCCGGAATCCCGCGCAGCAAAAGCCAGCAGGCAATGCCGCCCACACCATAGATAGGACAACACGGCCCCAGCAAAAAGCCACTGTTGGCAAATCGTCCGTGATTGAGCATGGCGCATACTGTCGACTCCCATACCCAACCGCAAAACCCGTAAAAGGCAAACGAGAGCACCAGTGCCGAGAGTGGGCAGGCGGCAAGCGTCGCGCCGCCAAACGCCATATCAATCGCGGTTTCCACCGTCTACCCTCTCCTCTTTTCACTCGATGCTTTGCTCACGCTATCGTCCGTCTCATCCTTGCGCGGCAGGCGGCCGGCGACCGTCTCACGCAGAGCACACCATTTATCCGCCAGGCACACAATCCACGCCTCGCGACACGTCGGCGGCACCGGCACCAGCGGAAACATATGCCGCACGATAATATTCCGCTCGCGCGGCGTCAGCTCAAAATCTTCCTCGGCACGCGCCAGGGCAAAAAACGGATGCCGAAATCCGTGCAGGCGATGGCTCGGGTCGGGGTCGTGCCAATCATAGAGAAAGTAATCGTGTAACAGGGCTCCGCGCAGCAGCGAGGCACGGTCGACCGAAACACCGACGCGGCCCAGGCGCTCGGCAAAGGACAGGCTCGCCCGCGCTACCGAAGTCACATGCGCATAGACCGTCACGTCGCCATGCTGGATAAACTCGCGCGTCAGGTCCAGACGGCCCGCCTGTGCCAGTTGACGGGCAGCATGGTCTACTTCGCGCGCGATTTTCTCGGCACGAACGGCATCGGACATGCTGCCTCCCTCCAGCGGCTCACGGCGGCAAGCCACAGCCTGTGCACGATCGATAAAAACATCATGGAACATATCAGTATGGCATCGGACAAAACGTTTTGCCCCACCAGTTGGCGAATTACCGCGCCGCCGTCACATATCAAACGCCAAAATGTGCGAGACTGTCTTGTGCAATTGTGCCGGCCGAGGGAGCGCCGGCGCTCGATTCGCATGGAGTAACCCACAACGATGCTGCTTACGCAAACGACAACGCCCGAGGACGTCAAGGCTCTTAATCGTGCCGAGCTCCCGCAGCTCTGCGACGAGATTCGCCACGCCATCCTCGAAAGCTCCGCCGCCGTCGGCGGGCACGTTGCCCCCAACCTGGGCGTCGTTGAGCTTACGGTTGCGCTTCATCGCGTGTTTAACTCCCCCATCGACAAGATCGTCTTTGACGTTTCGCACCAGACCTACGCCCATAAGGCGCTGACCGGGCGCGCGTACACTTATATCGACCCGGCACGCTACGGCGAGGCCTCTGGCTTTGCCAATCCCGACGAGTCCAAGCATGACTTGTTTGCCATGGGGCATACCTCGACCTCGGTGAGCCTGGGCTGCGGCCTTGCCCACGCGCGCGACCTGGCGGGTGACACGTATAACGTCATTACCGTTATTGGCGACGGCTCGCTTTCGGGCGGCCTGGCGTTTGAGGGCTTTAACAATGCTGCCGAGCTCGACAGCAACTTGATCATTATCGTCAACGATAACGACCAGTCCATTGCTGAGAACCATGGCGGCCTGTATTGCAATCTGGCCGAGCTGCGCGCCAGCAACGGCACCTGTGAGCGCAACATTTTCCGCGCGCTGGGGCTCGACTATCGCTACCTGGCCGCCGGTAACGATGTCCAAGCGCTGGTCGACACGCTGCAGGAGCTGCGCGACATCGACCACCCCATCGTGCTGCACGTCTCGACCGCCAAGGGCAAGGGCTTTGAGCCGGCCCAGAATGACCCCGAGCGCTGGCATCACGTAGGTCCGTTTGACATGGCGACTGGGCGCAAGCTCTGCCCGGGCCATCCGAGCGAACCTGCGCCGCGCACCTATGCCGACATTACGGGCGAGGCGCTCAGCGCCACCATCGAGCGCGATCCGCAGGTCGTGGGCATCACGGCCGCCACGCCCTACATCATGGGCTTTACACCCGAGCTTCGCGCTGCCGCCGGCAAACAGTTCGTCGATGTGGGCATTGCCGAGGAGCACGCCGTGACCTTTGCCACCGCGCTCGCCAGCGCCGGCGCCAAGCCAGTCTTTGGTGTGTACGGCACGTTTTTGCAGCGTGCCTACGACGAGCTGTGGCACGACCTGTGCCTCAACGACGCCCCCGCAACCATCTTGGTGTTTGGCGCGTCGATCTTTGGCACCACGTCCGAGACGCACCTTTCGTTCTTTGATATTTCCATGCTGGGCGGTCTTCCCAACATGCGCTACTTAGCGCCGGCCTGCATGGAGGAATATCTGTCCATGCTGAGCTGGTCGCTCGCCCACCGCGAGCATCCCGTAGCGATCCGTGTACCGGGCATTGGCCTGGTAAGCCGCCCCGATCTGGTGCCCGCCGAGGACACCGACTACAGCGCTGTTCGCTACAACGTGGTGCGTCAGGGCCGCGACGTAGCCGTACTCGCGCTTGGCGATTTCTTTGAGTTGGGCGAGCACGTGGCAAACCGCTTGGCCGCCGAGTACGGCATCGAGGCCACGCTCGTCAACCCGCGCTTTGCAACCGAGCTCGACCGCGAGTTCCTCGACAGCCTTGCCGCCGAGCATCGCGTTGTCGTCACCCTCGAGGACGGCGTCTTGGACGGCGGCTGGGGTGAGCGCGTGGCATGTTATCTGGCATGCACGCCGTTGCGCACGCGCACCTTCGGCATCGCCAAGGGCTTCCCCGACCGCTACGACCCCAACGAACTGCTCGCTCAAAACGGCATGACGGTCGAGAACATGGCCGCCGAAGCCGCAAGACTACTCAACGAGTAAGAAAACCTCCGCAAGGGAAGCATCCCTGCGGAGGTTTTTGTTTTCGCGACGCAATTATCTCAATCTGTAACATCCAGGGCCCGAATTCCCGTCTAACTGTTACAGATCTAGACAAGACGTCTTAGTCCCTGACCTTTGTCTCAATCTGTAACAGATAGAGACCTTTTAGCCATCCAGATGTTACAGATCGAGACATTCGAATTCCCCTGAAGTGAAAATCTCGATCTGTAACAGGTAGAACCCATTTCCTCGTCTAACTGTTACAGATTGAGACAAAGCAGCGAGACAGGCCACCACATCTGCAAGAACCACCACAAAGGTGCCTGTCCCTTTTTGGTAGGTAGAATAACCCATAAGGTAAGTATGTTTCTGAGTTATTTCGTGTTGACCCGTCTGAGCGCAATAGGGTATAACTCTACTCAACCGCTAGGGATTTTATTGAGAAAGGTGTTCTACTATGAGCAAGAACCTCTCCCAGCAGGTCGTTCTCGACCGCCGCGGCTTCGTTGCCGCCACCTTCGCAACCGTCGCCGGCCTTGGTCTTGCCGGCTGCTCCGACACCAGCGCCGAGGCCGACAAGGGTTCCGCCGCCGGCTCCTCCAAGAGCTCCAATGATACCGAGGCTTCCACCACGCTCGACGCTAAGGCATTCGACAAGCTCGTCGACAACGGCCCCAAGGCCGATGACGACGCCATCGCCGCCAGCGCCTGGGCCACGGCCGTCAAGGACGCCGGCGTCTTTAAGATCGGTGGCGTTCAGACCTCTACGCTCTTCTCCCTCCTCAACGAGAAAGACGGTCAGACCCGCGGCTTCGACGCCGGTATCGCACAGCTCCTGTCCAACTACATTCTGGGCGAGAACAAGGTCGAGATCACCCAGGTGACCTCGGACACGCGCGAGTCCGTCCTGCAGAACGGCCAGGTCGACGCCGTCTTTGCCACCTACACCGTCACCGACGAGCGCAAGAAGCTTGTCTCCTTTGCCGGTCCCTACTACTACACCCAGCAGGCTATCCTGGTGCTCGCCGATAACGACGACATCAAGAGCGTCGACGACCTGGCCGACAAGAACGTCGCCGTCCAGTCTGGCTCCAACGGCCCCGCCATCCTGGAGGAGTTCGCTCCCAAGGCCAGCCAGCAGGAGTTCAAGACCGACGAGGAGGCCCGCCAGGCACTCCAGCAGGGTCGCGTTGACGCCTATGTCATCGACAACAACATGCAGCAAAGCGCCCTGGTCCGCGAGCCCGGTAAGTACAAGATCGCCGGCAAGCCCTTCGGCAGCAAGGAGCCCTACGGCATCGGCCTGCCGCTCGATTCCGACGGCGTCGCCTTCGTTAACGACTTCCTTAAGAAGATCGAGGACGATGGCACCTGGACCGAGCTGTGGCAGATCTGCATTGGTGACCGTACGGGCGACACCAATGTTCCCGAGCTCCCCGAGGTCGGCGCCTAAGCTCGCAAGCTGGGCATCAGCCGCTGCGAAACCATACGGAAACGCACGATTCGCTTTATTGCGCTAAACTGTTTCCTCACTGAGTTGTCGGGGCTTCCGTACACACGGGAGCCCCTTTCCTTATCGGCGGGAGGTCCGCATGAGTCTCTCCGAGCTCTGGTCGCTCTATGGCCAGAACTATATCGACGCGCTGCTAGCAACCTGGGGCATGACGCTTGAGTCGTTTGCCATCGCCATGGTGCTGGCTGTCGCCGTCACCGTGATGCGCGTGTCGCCGCTCAAGCCGCTGCGCGTCTTTGGTGACCTGTATGTCCAGGTCTTCCGTAACATCCCCGGCATCGCGCTGCTTATCATCGTCGTCTATGCGCTTCCGCCGCTCAAGGTCGTCCTGCCCTACCGCACCTGCGTTATCGTCGCCACGGTCCTTTTGGGCTCGGCCTTTGGTTCCGAGAACTTTATGAGCGGCATCAACACCGTCGGCGTCGGCCAGGTGGAAGCCGCCCGTTCGCTCGGCATGAGCTTCAGCCGTATCCTCGCCAAGATCGTGATTCCACAGGCACTGCGCTCAAGCGTGCTGCCCATGACCAACCTCTTTATCGCCGTCATGCTCACCACCGCGCTCGGTAGCCAGGTGCCGCTTAAACCGCAGGAGCTCACCGGCGTGGTGAGCTACATCAACACGCGCTCGCTCGGCGGCGTCGTCGCGTTCTTTATCTCGGCACTCGGCTACCTGGGCACGGCCTTTGTGGTGAGCCACATTGGCAACTACATCGATAAGAAGGTGAGGATCCTCCGATGAGCAAGCATTCCTCCCCTGCACTTACCATGCGCGATGCGCTCTACGAGGCTCCCGGCCCCAAGATGCGCGCCAAGATTCGCATCGGCACCGCTATCTCGCTCGTTGCCGTCGCCGTGCTCGTCGCCCTGGTACTGCAGCGCTTTTATGTGACCGGCCAGCTTTCGGTCCACTATTGGTATTTCTTTACGCACCTCACCACCTGGAAGTTCTTGCTTGCCGGCTTTGAGGGCACCGTTAAAGTCGCACTCACCGCTGGCGCCATCGCGCTGGTGCTGGGCCTAGCCCTTATGCTCGGCCGCACCAGCGACATTAAGCCGCTCCAGCTGGTTTGCCGTGTGCTCACCGATTTCTTCCGCGGTGTGCCGAGCCTGCTGTTTATCTACTTCTTCTTTTTGGTGCTGCCCCAGTACAAGATCTCGCTGCCGTCGTTTTGGATGCTCACGCTTCCCGTCGCGCTCGCTGCAGCCGGCGTGCTGGCCGAGATTTTCCGCGCCGGCGTCAATGCCGTGCCGCGCGGCCAGGTCGAGGCCGCCCAGGCGCTCGGTCTCTCCAAGGCCAAAATCACCTTTAAAATCGTGTTGCCGCAGGCTATTCGGTTTATCATTCCGTCGTTGATTTCGCAGCTTGTGGTCGTAGTCAAAGACACCACCGTCGCCTATGTGGTGAGCTACCCCGACCTCATGCAAAACGCCCGCGTGCTCATTACCAACTACGATGCCCTCGTATCGGTCTACCTGGTGATCGCAGTCATCTACATCCTCATCAACGTCGCGATCAACAAGGCCGCTGTCTATGTTTCGCACAAGACCGGCGCGACCATCATCCGCTAACGCTTTACCATTTCGAGTCATAAGGAGCCGAGCACCATGGCACAGAGCACCTCTTCCACCGGCAATCAGCCGCTGATCGAGCTCAGACACGTCAATAAGCACTATGGCGACCTGCACGTTCTCAACGACATCAATCTCTCGGTCGACCGCGGCGAGGTCGTCGTTGTGATCGGCCCCTCGGGCTCGGGCAAGTCA
>DBFMRS010000118.1:0-4244 GCA_048387515.1 Collinsella sp. | reverse complement strand
TGATCGCTCCGTCCTTTGTGGGCCCGTCCTATGCCCGCGAGGCACCGCGCCCCATCACGGTCGACGAGATTCACGAGCTCACGCATCAGTTTGGCGACGCTGCCGTGCGTATGCAGAAGGCTGGCGTCGATGGCGTTGAAGTCCATGCGGCACACGCCCACGGCATGCTCGGCGGCTTTTTGACTCCGCTCTACAACAAGCGTACCGACGAGTACGGCGGCTCGCTCGACGCCCGCATGCGCTTCTTGCTCGAGGTCATCGCCGAGATTCGCGAGCGCTGCGGCAAGGACTTTATCATCGACGTCCGCATCTCGGGCGATGAGTACACCGATGGCGGCCTGACCCTCAACGACATGATCTACGTCTCGCGTCGCCTGGAGAAGGCCGGTGTCGACATGATTCATGTGTCGGGCGGTACCACCATCAAGCGCGGCTCCGCGATTCCCGCTGCCGGTACCCAGCAGGCCTCGCACGCCGCCTGCTCGCGCGAGATTAAAAAGCACGTCAACATTCCCGTCGCCACCGTCGGCCGCATCAACGAGGCCTGGATCGCCGAGGAGCTGATCGAGGACGGCGCTGCCGACATCTGCATGATGGGCCGCGCCAATCTGTGCGATGCCGAGTTCTGCAATAAGGCCGCTGCCGGCAACGCCGACGACATCCGCCCCTGCATCGGCTGCCTGCGCTGCCTGAACGGCATTATGTTTGGCAAGCGCATCTCCTGCACCGTCAATCCCGATGTTGAGCGCGACGAGGCCGGCTACGAGCCTGCCGCCGAGGCTAAGAACGTGCTGGTTGTGGGCGCTGGTCCTGCGGGCATGGAGGCAGCCTACATTGCTGCCAAGCGCGGCCACAACGTAGTGCTCGTGGATAAGCAGGACGAGCCGGGTGGCGAGATGCGCATCGCGGCCGTTCCGCCGGCAAAGCAGGAACTCACCCGTGTGATCAAGTATCAGTATCGTCGTCTGGCCGAGGCCGGCGTGAAGTGCGTATTTGGCACCGAGCTTACTGCCGAGGATATTCAGCGCGACTACGCCGGCTACGAGGTCGTCCTGGCTTATGGCGCCGAGCCCATCGTTCCGGCCTTCATGCAGGGCTTTAAGCAGGTTATGACGGCCGACGACCTGCTGGGCGGCAAGGCTTTCCCGGGCAAGAAGATCGTCATCGTCGGCGGCGGCACCGTCGGCTGCGAGACGGCCGATTACCTGGCCCCGCTGGTCAACGATCTGTCGCCGGCCAATCGCGACGTCACCGTCATCGAGATGACCAAGACGCTCGCCGCCAACGAGGGCGGCGCCGGTCGCGCGGTGCTCATCACGCGCATGCTCTCCAAGGGCGTTCACGTGCTGACCGAGGCCAAGGTGACCGAGATTACCGAGGACACTATCAGCTACGAGAAGGACGGTGAGGTCCACACCATCGCCGATGCCGATACGCTGGTGCTTGCCATGGGCTATCGTCCCAATACCAAGTTGGCCGACGACCTTGCCGCTGCCGGCGTTGCTGTCCACGTGCTGGGTGACGCCAACAAGTGCGGCAACATCCGCGATGCCATCGGCGATGGCTACAAGGTTGCCTGCGCCCTCTAGCCAACCCCTTTGCACCAATTGATTGCAAAAAGCGGCGGCTGCCCTGTGTGCTGGGCAGCCGCCGCCTGCGTTTTGCCAAAGAAAGATTATTGTCGGGCCCTAAATGCCTTTTGCTTCTGCTCCCTCCGCAATCATGTTGCGGTTATACACCAGGTGCAGATACATCGCGTCGTGCGCGGCGGTGGGATTGCGCGAGGCGATGGCGTCGGCCACATCGCGGTGCGTGCGGATAGTTTCTTCGACGAGCTTTTTGCCGGTCACGTCGATAAAGAGGGGGACGGATGCCTTGAACACGCCCATCAGGCGGGTAACGACGAAGTTGCCGTCATCCCAGGGCGGCTTCATGGAGTAGCGTCCGTACGCATCGAATTTCTCCTCTCATAGATGTGCGGCACAAAGAGCCCCGAGTTCATACGAGCTCGGGGCTCTTTTCGTCTAGATTGGGGACGCATAGCCGGACGAAAACAATTTGCGTCTGGTAATAAGCGTACGAAAGCGCAATTTACGTCTTAATTTCGGACGCAAATCAAGACGAAAACCGTTTACGTCTGCTTTAAATCCGTACGAAAACGGTTTTCGTCTTGCAGGGCAGTTGTCGTTTCTACAGTTCAACTTCCAGTTCGGCTTTGTGCTCGTAGAGGTAGTCGCGCATGTAGGGGATGGCAAATGAGACCTTGCCGTACGAAGGAGCCTCGATAATCGATTCTCTTAACAGGCGGCTGCGGATGGAGCTCACCTGTTGAGGCGTTTTGTTTAGGGCATCGGCAACCATGCTGGTCGAGCTCGTCTGCCCCAAAGACGCCATGCTCAGCAGATAAGCGATGCACGTGGGCGGAATGCGCTGCAGCGCGGGCTCAATCACCATGGCGCAGAAGCGTTCGCGTGCCGTTGCAATGCCACGCTCGGCTTCTTCCTCTCCAATAATCGCTGTATGTGCACGTCTTGCCAACTGCCATGCGTAGTATCCAACGAGTTGGATCATGAAAGGATAGCCTTGCGTTGCCTCGGCAAGTTGGCCGGCAATACCTGGCTGCAACTCCATGCCAGACGCTTCAATGGTTTCCTCGAGGGAGTACGACACTTCGGTTACTGCTACAGCCTTCAGATCAAAGGGGAGGGCACGGCGCAAAAACGTAAGTGTCTTTCCGTTGATGATGCCTTCAATCATCGAAGGCAGCCCAGCAAAAACAAAGGCGATATCAAGGTCTTCGCCGATAACCTGCTGAATCGCAATGGAGAGCGTTCGGACCTCATCGAGCTCTGCGTCTTGAACCTCGTCGAGAGTGATGAGCAGGCCATTTCCATTCTTAGATATTGTCTGTCTCATGGCGTCGCGTAGCGATGGGCCGATTCGCTCAATATCTATGCTGCCGATGGATATGCCAGCTACGGTGGGCTCAAATCTGGCGTGTTTGGCCTGGAATTTGGGCTGCAGCTGTTCGAGAATGCGCTGGCAAAGTCCCTCGGTTGCGACCTCTTTTATGACCGTCCAGCCACGGCTTTGCGCCAAACGTGAGCACTCGTCAAGGAGGACCGTCTTGCCCGTTCCACGGACGCCGGCTATGCGCATTAGGCGCCCCGGGGCACCAGGCCCGTTGACGAGGCCCTCATTGAATTCTTCGAGCACATCTTCGCGGCCGATAATCGTGGGAGGTGTTTTACCTGCTGTGGGCTTAAAAGGGTTTGTTTGCATGTGAGCCACCTTTGCTCAAGATATAGCAAGATATAGCAAAGTATAGCAAGATATAGCAAAGTATAGCAAGATATAGCAAAGTATAGCAAGATATAGCAAAGTATAGTGAGATATAGCAAAGTATAGTGAGATATAGCAAAGTAAGCGCTACTCGCGGGTTTTGCGGTGGTGCTATTTTCCAAATGCCGCGCGGATAAAGCGCTGGGCGAACAGCTTGTTGGCAACTCACGAGGGCTCGGGGTGCCAATTTGGGATGGAGTAGTGCTGTGCCACGAATAGGGCCTATCTACTACGTTTAAGCCGCAGAGGTCAACCATAGCCGGCTATTTTGAAAATCGATAAGTTTTCTACCAGCGGTTTTGTTTTTGCACTTTTCAGCATGGTCTGGGCTCTCCGCGTTAACGTAGTAGATGGGCCCCTTTTGTGGCAAGGGGCCGACCTGCGGCTCAGGGTAGCCAAAAAAGCCCCGTCCCAAAAAGACTGTTGGAAGTTGCGGTGGAATAGTTCCTGTTTTTGCTGCTGAAGGCTTTGAGCAGGAACTATTCCACCGCAACTTATGAGGGGGCGGGGGATGCGATAGTATTACGTGGTGATATTCGACAAACCGTGGGCTTCATCCGAGGGCTTTATGGAACAACACCAGCATTATCAGAGCCTGCAAGACCAGGCATACAACGCATTGCGCTCCAAGATCATCTATGCCGAGCTCAAGCCTGGCACGCGCCTTTCGGCGATTGGTCTGGAAAAGGAGACGGGAATCGGGCGCACGCCCATTCGCGAGTCCTTTGTGCGCCTGCGTGAGCAGGAGCTGGTGGAAACGCGTCCCAAAAGCGGCACTTATGTCTCAAAAATCAGCATGGAGCGCGCCGAGAACGCCTGTTTCTTGCGCGAGAAGCTCGAGAGAAGCGTGCTCATTAAATGTTGTTCGGCTGCTACGCCCGAGCAAAAGCAGCGGCTTGAGC
>DBFMRS010000117.1:0-8329 GCA_048387515.1 Collinsella sp. | reverse complement strand
GGTCGACTGCGTCACCGGCTGGTGCGCCAAGGCCGTCAAGGCGCACTCCGTGCGCTCCGTCTTCGACGGCTTCGTCTTCGACGGCTTCGTCTTCGACGGCGCGGAGGATCAGGACCTCAAGCGCCTCGTGCGCAAGAACCGCCTGCGGTCGCTCTACCGGCAGGCGTGCTCGAGCGCCCTCACCTACGGCGTGTCGGCCATGACCGTCATGAAGGGCAGGCCGGGCCAGCCCGCGTCGATGGTGCGCGTGTTCAGCGCGAACCAGTTCTGCTGCCTGTGGGACAAGGACGAGGGCCGCATCCGCTGCGGCGTCGTCCTCGCCGACGTCGATCGGTCGGGCAACGCCTCCCGCTACGTGTGCCACTTCCGGGACGCGGTGCTCACGCTGGTGCGCATCGGCTCGGGCGGCGGACCCTACGAGTGGGATTGCGTGGTGGAGCCGAATCCCATGGGACGGCCGCTCATGGAGGTGCTCACCTACGACCCCGACCCCGACCGCCCGCTCGGCCACTCGATGCTCACGCCCGAGGTCCGGGGCATCGTCGACAAGGCCATGCGCGACGTGCTGCGCATGGAGGTCGGCGCGGAGTTCTTCACGTTCCCACAGCGATACATCCTCGGCGCCAAGGACGACCTCTTCTCCGTGAAGGACGGGGACGGGGACGAAGGCGAGGACGAGGGCGGCGACAGCGTGCCGTCGCCAATAGCCAAGTTCAACGCATACGTCGGGTCGTTCCTCGCCATCACCAAGGACGAGGACGGCGACGTCCCGACCGTAGGGCAGTTCGCCGCGCCGACCGCCGACAACTTCACGCGCGTGTTCGAGAACGACGCGCAGCGGTTCTCCGGCGCGACCAACGTGCCGCTGGCACAGCTGGGCGTGCTGTCGAACACCTACACGTCCTCGGACGCCCTGGGCGCGGCGAACGACCCGCTCATCCTCGAGGTGGAGCAGATCAACGAGCACAACGCCGAGGCGCTCGAGACGATCGCGCAGATGATGATGGCGGTCAAGGACGACGTCCCGATAACCAGGCTCACCGACGAGCAGTGCGCCGTCCAGGCGTGCTTCAAGGACCCCTCGATGCCGACCATCGCCGCGCGCGCCGACGCCTGGACGAAACTCGGCGCCGCGGACGAGAGCATGGTGGGCACCCGCGTCTACTACGAGGGCGTGGGCCTGTCCCAGCCGACCATCGACCGCCTGGAGCGCGAAAAGCAGCAGGGCGGCGCCATCGCGTCGCTCAACGCCATGGCCGACACGATGGCCATCGAGGCCGCGAGGGCCGCGGCCCTGCCGCCAGCCGGCGGTGAGGCGGAGTGATACCGCGCGGGGACTTCGACCGCTACGCCCGCGCGCTCGGGATAAACGCCGACCTGCTGCAGGCGGCTGTCGCGCAGGCGATAGACGAGTGCGCGGGCCTCTACGGCGAGGAGCTCTACCGGGCGCTGGCGCGCACCTACGCGGCGCTCGTGGCCAAGTTCGGCTCGTTCGCCGCGGCGGCGGCCGTCGAGTTCTACGCCGCCATGCGCTCGGGCGCCGGCCCGGCGCAGGGATACGAGCCGCGGCAGTTCGACCCCGGCCACGGCGGGCTCCTCGCGAGCGACGTCGACGAGGCGTTGAGGAACTCCGCGCCCGCCGCGGCGCTCGCGGCGAGGGCCGTGCAGCGCGCCATGGGCTACGCGGACGCCACGATCCAAGGCAACGCCATGGCCGACCCGGCACACCCGCGCTGGGCGCTGGTGCCGCACGCCGGCGCATGCGACTGGTGCCGGATGATCGGCTCGCGCGGTTTCGTCTTCAAGAGCTCGGCGACCGCCGGCGCCGAGCGCCATCCGAGCTGCAGGTGCATACCGGTCGCCGACTTCTCCGACAGCCCCGCGCTCGACGGCTACGATCCGGCGGCGCTCTACGACGAGTACCGCGCGAAGCACCCCGAATGGGGCTCCCATCGCACGGGATCGCGCGCCCGCCGCAGCGGCGGCAAGGTGGTCGCCGCATTCGTGGACGGGAAGAGGTTCGGAAGCATCGGCGACATCCAGAGGTACATGGAGGGGGCATCGTCCCCCGACGACCTCAAGGCCCGCATGGCCACCGCGAACAGGGCGGGGCTGGCAATGGGCTTCCAACCGGGGAGCCCCTACGCCAAGTCGCTCGCGCAGACCGCGGCGGGCGTGAGCAAGAGGCTCTCGGCCAAGTGAGGACGCCCCGTGGGAGGGCGGGCGCGACGCGCCATCAAGCGTCGCCGGCGAAGACACGCAACGCGCCGGCAGGAACACGAGGCCGCAGCCCGCACGGGAGGCGGCCTTTTCCATGCCAAAACACCGCCAGCGCCGCCGCACGGAGGCGCGAAGCGAGCCCCGCACGGGGCCGGAAGGAGTGCAAGATGCCTACCCAACAGCAAGCCAACAACGTGACCGATCCCGTCGAGCCCCCGCAGCCGGCGGCGCCGGCGGAGCCCGGCGGCGACCAGGGGTCCGGGGCCCCACAGGAGCCGGCAGCGATCGACTGGAAGGCCGAGGCCGAGCGATTCAAGAAGGAGTCCCGCAAGTGGGAGGCCCGGGCCAAGGAGAACAAAGGCAAGGCCGACCTGTGGGACGCACAGGGCGCGCAGACGCCCACCGTCGAGTCCCTCAACGACGAGCTCAACGACCTGAAGGGCCGCCTCGCCGCATCCGAGGCCGAGCGCGAGCGCGAGCGCACGCTGGCGCGCGTGTCCCAGGCCACCGGCGTGCCGGCCGCGCTCATCCACGGCGACGACGAGGAGTCGATGACGGCCTCGGCAAAGGCCGTCGCCGACTTCGCCGAGTCGCGCCAGCCCGGATACCCGCTCGACAAGGGCGGCTCCGGCGGAGGCAAGAAAGTGAACAAGGAGTCCATCGAGTCCATCAAGGACCCCGCCAAGCGCATCATGGCCCGCGCCGCGCACATGGACCTCTACAAGTAAGAAAGGGGCAAACATGCCCGTACCCGCAAACATCTCCGACTCCACGGCCATCAACGCCTCGATGGACCAGGAGTTCATCCGCAACTTCGAGGGCGACCTCGACCGACTGCTCGAGGTCCTCGGCATCTTCGGCGCCGAGACCATCGCCGCCGGCACCACGCTCAAGATGCTCAAGGTGGCCGGCGAGCTCAACAACTCCAAGACCGCCGGATCCAAGGAGTCCGCCACCGGCGATACCGCCGTCCAGCTGGGCTCCAGCTCCGGCACCGCCTACGTCGAGGGCGACGAGGTCGCGCTGTCCAAGTTCACCGCCACCTACGAGCCCGTCGGCGAGGCCGAGGCCTTCCCGTACCGCCGCATGACCACGCACAAGGCGATCCAGCAGTCCGGCTACGTCAACGCCGTGCTCAAGACCGACAAGCACATGGCCTCGCTCGTGCGCCGCAGCATCGTCTCGCAGTTCTTCTCCTTCCTGCTCAAGGGAACGGGCACGGCGACCGGCAAGGGCCTGCAGGCCTGCGCCGCTGCAGTCGACGCCAAGCTCGGCAACGCCCTCGAGACCAACGGCGACGCCGCCGAGCGCGTCGTGCACTTCATCAACCGAGACGACGCAGCCGACTACCTCGGCAACGCGACCATCACCGACCAGAACCTGTTCGGCCTGACCTACCTCGAGAACTTCCTGGGCCTCTCGGGCGTCTTCCTGACCAACCAGGTCGCCAAGGGAACCATGATCGCCACCCCCGCCGACAACATCCGCATCTTCGGCGTGGACTTCGGCGAGCTCGCGACCTCGGGCCTCACGTACACGGTATCCGACTCCGGCCTGATCGGCGTCGCGCACACCCCGGCGTACGACCACGTGTCGGTCGAGACGAACGTGCTCGCCGGCGCGACGTTCTTCCCCGAGGTGAAGGACTACATCGTGAAGGGAACCATCACGACCAAGTAAGGAGGCCACCGTGGACGAATACTCGTTCGCGACGGTCGACGAGTACCGCATCGACACCGGCGACGCGGCGACCCCCGACGAGCGCGTGGCCGCCGAGCTGTCGCGGCAGAGCGCAAAGCTCCGCGCGACGCTCGGCGTGAGCTGCACGCGCACCATGACGGGGGACGCGGCGGCGCTGGCGCGGGACCTCGTGACCGACGCGGCCCGCAAGAAGCTCGTGCAGCCGGCCTGCGCGCCCATGGGCGTGGAGGACCTCACCGGCGTCTCGCAGTCGAGCTTCACGGCCAACGGGTTCCAGGGGAGCTTCACCTACCAGAACCCGAGCGGAACGGCCTACTTCGACCGCTCGACGCTCGCCGCGCTCAAGAGGCTCCTCGGGCGCGGCCAGCGCATCGGCACCGTGTGCCCGAGCTACGGGGGCAGGCCGTGATGGGCGAGGAGGTGACGGTGCTGTCGAGCAGGGAGACAGGCAGGGACGCCATGGGAGAGCCCACCGTCGAGTGGGAGGCCACCGTCGTCCCGGGGTGCCTCGTGCGACCCCTGGCCGGCTCGGACGCAGGGGACGCCGTCCGGCCGGAAGGCATCGTGGCGAGCTACTCCATCGCGTTCCCCAAGACGTACGCGGGGCCGCCGCTGGCGCGCTGCCGCATCGCCCTGACGGGGCGCGGCATGCCCGCAGACCCCGATACCGCGCTGCTGGTGGTCGGTTCCCCCGACATCACTTCTCCCTGCCCCACGGCGTGGAACATGACGGCGACGGCGGGGAGGGCCCATGGCTGACAGGATCAAGTTCGGGCGCTTCGTCCACAGCGACGCGGGCGTCATCGCCGTCACGAAGGGCGCGGGAGTCCGCGCCTTGGTGGCGGTCGAGACCGCCCGCCTCGCGGCGAGGGCCAACGCCGAGGCCGCATCGCACCACGTGCCGTCGGGCTACCGCAGGTCCCTCGAGAAGAAATACCAGGGGACATTCGACGGCGCCCCCTACGTGGGCGTCGTCAAGTCGGGCTCCTGCGACACGCTCGGCGTCGTCCGCGCCGCGACCCCGGCCGGCGCATTCGACCAGAACCGCAACCACACGCTCGACCACCTGCTCTAAGGAGGGAACGTGCCGAGACTCAACGTGATGGGCGAGCTCAGGGAGATCCTCGAGTCCGCCCTGGGCGGCGTGCCCGTGCGGGTCGACCTGCCCGGGGAACGGCCGGGTACCGTCGCCGTGGTCCGCCGGTGCGGGGGCGCGCGGCAGGACGCCCTCATCGACTCGCCCCAGGTGGAGGTGCTCATGTGGGCCCCTACAGAGGCCAAGGCCGAGGAGCTCGCGGAGCTCGTGGGCGACGCGATGTCGCACCTGCCGTTCGCGCGGGGCTTCTGCGCCTGCGAGGAGCTCGAGATGCGGACCGACTACGACTACCTCGCCCGGTCCCCGCGCTGGTACGCGCTGTACCGACTGAAGACATACCAACCGAAAGAAGGATAAATGGCATCTAACAACGAGGAGAGCAAGATCGCCCTCGCCTCCGAGGACGCGACCCCCGCAAACGACATCGACCCCTCGCTCGTCACCACCGGCTCGCCCGTCGAGGGCGGCTGCGTGTACACGAGCTTCAAGTCCAACCCGACGCTCCCGACCGACGCCGCAACCAAGATCTCCACGCTCACCGACCTCGTGTCGCTGGGCGACCTGTCGCCCGACGGCTTCACGGCCTCCAAGAGCGTGACGGTCAACGAGTTCAAGGGCTGGCACCAGTCCATCGTGCTCACCAAGGTCTCCGAGGAGAAGCACCAGTACAAGATGGTCTTCATCGAGTCCGTCCGCTCCTCCGTCGCCAAGCTGCGCTACGGCGCCGGCAACGTCGAGACGAACGAGGACGGAACGTTCAGCCACATCAAGGTCATCGCCAACTCCGACGTGCGCGTCCCGCTCGTCATCGACGAGCTCGAGGACACGGGCAACCTGCGCCGCACCGTCATCCCGCGCGTCTCCATCGACTCCTACGACGACGTCGAGCACAAGCCCGGCGGCCTGGTCCAGTACGGCTTCACCTTCACGGTCATCAAGACCGCGGGCAAGCCGCTGTTCGACATCTACCGCGCAAAGCCCGCCGCGTAGGCGAAGGCGACATAACGAGACCGCCGCCCCGGCACTGCCGGGGCGGCCCTTTATCTGGGAGGAAAGATGAACAAGGACTACCTGGCAATGATGGACGAGGGCGAGCTCGAGGCCTACGCAAAGGTCCTCGGCTTCACGACCGCCGCCGCGCAGACGGCTGCTGACAAGGCGAAGCTCATCGAGCAGAAGCGAGGACGCTGCGCCGAGCTGACCGTTCTCGGCATCGCCATGAGCATCCCCGTCAAGCGCGCGCACGACCGCCGCTTCATCGACGCCATGAACAAGGAGGACCGCACGACCGAGGAGCTCGACGGGGCGTTCCGCTTCCTCCTCGGCGACGAGCAGTACGCGAGCCTCATGGAGGCCGTGACCGAGGACGACGGCACGCAGGACGACGACGCGCTGGGCTACGCATACAACAAGCTGCTCTACTCGGCCGAACTAAAAAACTTCTAGAGCTCGCCGACCTCGAGGAGCGCCACCTGCCCCTGCTCAGGCACGACTTCAGGGCCTACTACGGCTGCTGCTACGACGAGGTCGGCGCCGCCGAGGCGTACGACCTCGTGAGGACGCTGCCGGACGGGTCGCTCACCGTGGCTGCCCTCCACCCGGAGCGCAGCTGGACGCAGGAGCGGCATCTGGCGGCAGACATCGTGGACAGCGTCTACGCGGCGGCGACCGCCCTGTGCGGCGGCAGGGCATCGGACGCCCCGAGAACTCCCCGCCCACAGGATGTAGTGGCCGCCGGCGCCGCCGTGGAACGCGCGGCGTCGGTCCGCGCCCGCCTCGAGAACACCGAGTGGGTGGAGGTGACGGATGGCTGAGATCGGACGCGCGGACCTGCTGATCGTCCCCAGGTTCGACAACCTTACCAAGTCGGTCGAGTCCGCGCTCGGCAAGTGCGAGGGGCAGGCGAGCAAGTCCGGCTCCAGCCTCGGCAAGAGCACGGGCTCCGGGTTCGGGAAGGGGCTGGCCGGCTCCGGCGCGATGATAGGCGCCTTCTCGACACTCACGTCGAAGGCCATGGACTCCATCTCGTCCCATGTCGGGTCGGCGATCAGCCGCTTCGACACGCTCAACAACTACCCGAAGGTCATGCAGTCCCTCGGGTACTCAGCGGATTCCGCCAACGCGTCAATCGGCAAGATGTCCGACCGCCTGTCGACCCTGCCAACCAGGCTCGACGACATGGTCTCGGTCGTCCAGGGCATCACCGCCACGGTCGGGGACCTCGACAAGGCCACCGACGTCGGCCTCGCGCTCAACGACATGCTCATCGCCTCGGGCAGCTCGACCCAGCTGTGCTCGGCGGCGATGGAGCAGTTCCGCCAGATCCTCTCCAAGGGCAAGCCCGAGATGGAGGACTGGCGCTCGCTGACGACGGCCGCGCCGGGCCAGATGGACCAGCTGGCGAAATCCATGCTCGGCCCCACGGCAAACGCCAACGACCTGTACGCCGCGCTCGGCGGCGGGGGCAAGGACCCGACCATCACGCTCGACCAGCTCATGGACAAGATGGTCGAGCTCGACACGCAGGGCGGCGCGAGCTTCGCGTCCTTCAAGGACCAGGCCGAGACCGCGGCCGGCGGCGTCCAGACGAGCATCCAGAACATGTCGAACTCCGTGACCAAGGGCGTCACCGGGACGCTCGAGGCGATCGGCAGGAACAACATCGTCGGGGTGCTCGACGACGCGAAGGGCGCCGTGAACGGCTTCTTCAAGGTCGTCAACGGAGGCGTCTCGGCGTCGATGCCGATGGTCAAGCAGCTCTACGGCGGGTTCAAGAGCCTGGCGCCCGAGATTATCTCGGGGGCGGCGGGCATCGCGGCGTGGCAGAAGGCGGTACCGGTCCTCACCGGCGTCGCGAGCGGCGTGGGTAAGGCCACCGAGGCCTTCGAGCTCGCCCGCGGGGGCGCCGGAACCTTCGCCGAGTCGCTCGAGGCGGTGGGCATCGGCTTCAACCCGGTCGCCATCGGCTGCACCGTCGCGGCCGCCGGCATCGGCATACTCATCGAGAAGCAGGTCGAGTGGCAGGCCCGCACGGACGCGCTCAACAAGGCCACGACCGGCCTGGTCGACGCGGCCTCAAACACCGTGGCGCTCGAGTCCTACGCCGGCAGGGTCGAGAATGTAGGCAAGAAGTCCAGCTTCTCCGCCATGTCCGTCGACGAGCTCGCCGAGTCGATCGGCAAGCACGTCGACGCCATGAACGAGAACACGAGGGCCGCCGAGTCGCAGATCGCGCAGCTCAACACCGCGCAGCAGATCATCGACAACTATGCCGGCAAGACCGACCTGTCCACCGACGCCCAGGGCAGGCTC
>DBFMRS010000116.1:0-7516 GCA_048387515.1 Collinsella sp. | reverse complement strand
GCCGCTAAGACCGCGCTCGGCGCCTAAGAATCTAAGAAGTCGCTGTGGTTGCGCTCGCGCTGGACATAGGGGAGACCAGGATTGGCATCGCCGTCTCGAGCCGTGATGGCAAGATGGCGATGCCTGTCAAGGTGCTTCCGGCTGCCGAGGTCACCGGTATGGCCAAGACGTTCCGCTACCTGGTTGAGGACTATGAGCCCGACATCCTGGTAAGCGGACGTCCCCTGACCATGGCCGGTGAGCCCGGCCCTCAGGCCGAGCGCGTTGCCGCTGTGGCGCAAAAGATTGCCGACGAGCTCGATCTTCCGTTGGAGTTTGAGGACGAGCGTCTGTCCTCGCAAGAGGCCAAGCGTATCCTGCGCGAGCAGGGACTCAACGAAAAGCAGATGAGGGGCAAGATCGACATGATTGCCGCCAGCCTGTTTTTGCAGACGTGGCTCGATCGTAAAAACGAGGAGGTTTCGCATGCCTAGTGCTTCCGATCCGCGCCAGCCAAATCGTACACGGCAGCCGGCGTCGCGCCCTGCCCAGCCTGGCCAGCGTCCGGCACAGCCGGCGCAGCGCGCAGCTCAGCCTGCCGCGCGCCCGGCGCAGTCCTTCTCTCGTTCGGCCCAACCTGTTCAACGGACGGGTCAGCAGCCTTCTGCTCGTTCGGTTCAGCATCCGGCTTCTCATGCGGCTCAGCAGCCTTCTGCTCGTACGGCCCAGCCTGCAGGCGGCACCCGCTTTAAGCAGCAGGTACCTACCCAGCGAACGCAGACCCCCCAATCGCATTCGCATCACGCTCGCGGTTCGCATGGCGTTGCTCCGGCGACCCGTTCGAGCTACAACACGCATGCTCGTCGCGGTGCTCAAAAGAAGAGTTCTCCGGTTCCCATGATCATCGGCATTGTGGTGGCGGTGCTTTCGCTTGCCGCGATCGCTTTCTTTGTCGTGCCGGCCGTCAAGGGTTTCTTTGCCGGTGAGGATACGAAGGTTACGGCTGGTCAGCAGGTTACGGTGACCATTCCCGATGGTGCTTCGGGCGATACGATCGCCTCGATTCTCTCCGAGAACCATATCGTAGAAAATCCCAAGGATTACTATGCGGCGGTGAAAAAGCTCAACGCCGATATGTCGCTCAAGCCTGGTGATTATTCGTTCACCACACTCATGGATGCGACCAAGGTTGTTCAGCAGCTCATGGAAGGCCCCAACGCGGGCTCCAATGCGCTGACTATCCCTGAGGGCCTGACGGTCGATCAAGTCGCCGACCGTGTGGCCCAGGCCTACGACAGCATCTCTAAGGAAGACTTCCTCAACCAGGCCAAGGCCTCCAACTACGTGGACGACTATAGCTTCCTTAAGGGCGCCGCCAACGACTCGCTCGAGGGTTTCTTGTTCCCCAAGACCTATTCGCTGGGTGATTCGCCGACGGCCGATGGCGTGATTCGCGCTATGCTCGATCAGTTTAAGACCGAGTACAAGTCGCTTGACTTTGCGAGCTGCGAAGCCAAGATCAAGGAACGCTACGGTGTGGAGATGTCCGACTACGACATCGTCAACTTGGCCTCTATCGTTGAGCGCGAGGGTCTCAACGCCGACCAACGTGCGCACGTGGCCTCGGTCTTCTACAACCGTCTTGCCGGCAAGCTCGACGGTCTGCGCTATCTCAACAGCGATGCGACCATGATGTATGTCACCGGTGGCGAGGTTACCGCCGACGACCTGCAGAGCGATAGTCCGTATAACACCTATAAGCACGAGGGCCTGCCACCCACGCCCATCTGCTCTCCGTCGCTCGAGGCGCTCAAGGCCACGCTTGAGCCGACCGACTCCGATGATCTGTATTTCTACATTACGCAGGACGAGGAGTACTTCTCGCAAACCTACGAAGAGCATCAACAGTCTTGGAATTAGCATGAGGATTTTTAGCCCCAAACGTTACGTTGCCTCGGTCGATCGCATCGACCTTGATGCCCTGTGGGCCGACGGCAAACGCGCCATTCTGCTCGATCGCGATAACACCCTGGTGCCGCGCGACACCGAGCAGGTTCCCGCCGCGGTTTCCGCTTGGCTCGACGCCGCCCGCGCCAAAGGTTTTAAGCTGTGCATGGTGTCCAACAACTGGCATCGCGACCAGGTCATGAGCTCTGCACGCGAGCTGGGACTCGAGGCCATCAGCCACGCCATGAAGCCGGCGCCGTTTGCCCTCAAGGCGGGTCTTAAGCGCCTCGGCGCCTCGGCCGACGAGGCGGTGCTGATCGGTGATCAGCTCTACACTGACGTGTGGAGCGGCAATTTCGCCGGCGTCGATACCATCCTGGTAAAGCCGCAGGCGACGCAGGACCTGTGGTATACGCAGATCTTCCGTATTTTTGAGCGCCGGGCCCTGCGCGACCTTCACTGCGAGGAATAGGTCTCGCTATGTCCCAGCACACCAAACACGGCTGCGACCATATCTTCTTTATCGGCTTTTTGGGCGCGGGCAAATCGACGCTCGCGCGCAACGTCGGCACTATGTTCAAGCGGCGTTTTATCGATACCGACCGACTGGTCGTGCGCCGTTGCGGTAAGTCGGTAACCGAGATTTTTGAGACCGAGGGCGAGGATCGTTTTCGTGAGCTCGAGACCTCGGCGCTCCGTTCGCTCCAAAGCGAGCGCAGCCTGTTGGTTTCGTGCGGGGGCGGTATCGTCGAGACGCCGGTGAATATTGAGCTGATGCACGAAATGGGTACGTGCGTTTACCTCGAGGGCGACTTTGAGGATTCGATTCGCCAGATTCGTCGGTCCGACACGCGCCCCGATTTTCGCTCGCCCGAGCATGCTGCGCGCCTGTTTGAGCATCGCCGTCCGCTGTATCGCCAAGCCGCAGATATTACCCTTGATATTCGCAACAAGTCCTTCGAGGACGTTTCCTACCTTTGTGCCGAGATGCTTTTGGAGCGTGGACTGCTATGATTCGCCGTCAACTTATCAATTTCCAAAACCGCAGTGTCGATGTTCGCGTCGGTCTTGGCGCGTTTGAGGAACTGTCGCGCATGTTTGCCTCGGCTGTGGGCAAGCCTAAGCGCGCGATGGTGGTTTGGAACGACGCCACATCCGAGCGCTTTGGTGAGGTCGTCGAGCATGCGCTGGTCGACGCCGGTTTTGCCGTGTCGCCGCTCGCCCTTGAGGTTTCTCCTGCCGGTGCTACGCTGGCCGATGCCGATACCGTCTTTGGCGCCCTGTCGGCTAGCGGCATTACCTGCGACGATCTCGTTGTCGCTGTCGGCGACACGGCAACTTGCTCGGTCGTTTGCTGGTGTGCCAATCAGTGGTGCGGTCGCACCGAGTGCGCCTTGCTGCCGACGACGTTCGACGCCATGCTCACGGTTGCGACGACCATGAAGCCGCTCGTCGCCTCCTCGGCGAATGCGCTTCCGGCTATCGCGTTCCGTCCCGAGCCGGGCTTGGTCGTGTGTGACCTCGACCTTGTTCGCGAGACGGACCCCGAGGACCTCAAGCTCGGCTATGCGGTACTTGTTGGCACCATGCTTTCGAGCAGCAAGTCCCGCTGGAATCAGTTTACCGAGACCGTCCCCGAGATTCTCGCGGGCGAGGAGGTCGCGCTCGTCAATGCCGTTCAGTGGTCTCAGACTGCCCGCAAGGACGTACTGATGGCCACGAACCCGAGCGCCCGCCATGCGCTCGATTTTGGCAAGACGGGGGAGCGTGCCCTGCGCGCCTGCTTGGGCGATGCCGCTTCGCAGGTCCCTGCCTACCAGCTGTTGTCCGAGGGCATGCGTTTTGAGGCGCGCGTTGCCCACGATGCCTGCGACTTCGATATCGATTACGTCTTTGAGGTCGATGACTGCCTGGAGGACTTTGGTATCGAGGAGCTTGCCTTCGACCTGGAGTCCACCGCGTTTATCGAGGAGTTCCGCAAGCAGCAGTTCGCTCGCTCGAATCGCAGCATGCTGCCGCTGCCCGCAGCACTCGGTGCCATTCGCCTAACGAGCGTTGAGGACGAGGTTCTTGAGCGCCATGCTCACGCCTACTTGGCTTCTCGCAAAGAACTTCTCTAAGATTTATTGACATCCATTGTCTTTCGTATCATGTTGAGGTGCGGGTTTTCAATCGGTTGCGGATCACATGCGATTCCGTCGTTCGGTTGAGACCCGTCCCGTCTATATTGAGACAACAAGAAAGGAATCTGCATGTCTGAGTTTGCTGCCGGTCCTGCCGGTCGTATCGAGCGTGTCCGTGCCCTGATGGTCGACCGTGGCTACGACGCCATCGTGGTGCGCGACGAGGCCAACCTTCGTTGGCTTACGGGTGTGAAGGGTGTCTTCGACTACACCTTCGAGTTCCCGCACGCGGCGTTTATTACGGCCGACCAGTGCCTGTTCCACACCGACTCGCGCTACCTCAACAGCTTTGAGGAGAACACGCCCGCCGGCAGCCCCTGGGTCTACGACATGGACGAGGGCACCATCCCCGGCTGGGTCGCCGGCAAGATTGCGGCTAACAAGTGCCGTGTCTGTGCTGTCGAGGACGATATGCAGATTAACTTCTACCAGGATATTCAGCGTGGCCTGGAGGACCGCTCCGTTGCCTGCATGCTGCCGCTGATGCATGACGACATCCGCAAGATGCGCGCCATCAAGGATGCCGAGGAGATCGAGCTCATGCGCCATGCACAGTCGATCACCGACGCCGCCTTCCAGCACATGCTCGGGTTTATTAAGCCCGGTATGACCGAGAAGCAGGTTCGCAACGAGCTCGAGAACTTTATGTTCGCCAACGGCGCCGATAGCCTTGCCTTCGGCTCCATCGTGGCGAGCGGTCCCAACACCGCCAACCCGCATGCCGTGCCGAGCGACCGCGTGATCGAGAAGGGCGACTTTGTCCTCATGGATTACGGCGCGGGCTACTGCGATTATCGTTCCGATATGACGCGCACCGTCGTGATGGGCGAGCCCACGCAGGAGCAGCTCGACCTGTACGCGCTCGTGCGCCGTACGCACGAGGAGTGCGTCGCCGCCATCCATCCGGGCGTCGAGGGCAACGACATTTTCAAGCTTTCTAAGAAGATCATCGGCGATGCCGGCTATGGCGATTACTATAACCATGGCTTGGGCCACGGCGTGGGCATCGACATTCACGAGCTGCCCAACTTTAACCGCAGCAAGAACATCATCGAGATCGGCTCGGTTGTCACCATGGAGCCCGGCGTCTACCTGCCCGGCGTGGGCGGCGTGCGCCTTGAGGACTACGGCGTGGTCACCGAGAACGGATACGAGCCCTTCACCAAGACCCCGCACGACCTGCACGTCATCGATTGCTAGCCCATTTCGATAGATTTTTGGGGCGGGGCGTTCGGATCGATTCGGACGCCCCGCGTTCTCTTTTTATGCGCTCGCTGCAGGCGCCGTCTGCAAGTGTATAATTTCTGTCGTATGTAATTTGGACGCTTGTGCGTTCTGCCCATAACAAGAAAGGTCGCTATGCCTACCATTTCTACCGCCGACTTCAAGAACGGCCTCGGTCTCCGCATCAAGGACAAGGTCTACACCATCGTCGAGTTCCAGCATGTCAAGCCGGGCAAGGGCGGCGCGTTTGTGCGCTACAAGACCCGAGACATCAAGAGCGGCCGCGTCGTCGAGAACACCTGCAACGCTGGCACCAAGTTCGAGAGCGTCATGCTCACCACCCGCGAGTTCCAGTACCTCTACAACGATGGCGCCGACTACATTTTCATGGACAACGAGTCCTATGAGCAGGTTCCCGTTCCCGAGGACATGGTGGGCGAGAACTCCAAGTGGCTGCGCGAGAACGACGTCTGCCAGCTGCTCTTCGCCGACGATGAGCTCATGGGCGTGACCCCGCCGATGTTCATCGAGACCACCATTGTCCAAACCGACCCGGGCTTTAAGGGCGACACCGTCCAGGGTTCCACCAAGCCGGCCACGATCGACACCGGCGCTGTCATCCAAGTCCCCATGTACCTCAACGAGGGCGAGGTCATCAAGGTTGACACCCGCGACGGCAAGTTCGTCTCCCGCGTCTAGCAACCAACTTCTCTAGGAGGACTCATGCCCCAGGAAATCAAGATTGACGGCATCGGCATTTCGCCCGATGTTCTGACCGCCATCGTTTCGCGCGCCGTGTCCGATGTCGAGGGCATCGCCTCCGTTGGCGTCAAGGACCTTGCCACTAATCTTGTCTCCATGATGCTCTCGTCCAAGGCCCCGGCTTCCGAGCCGGCGGTCGAGGCCGAGGTCGTTGGCGACAAGCTCGCACTCACCGTGCGTGTCGTGGTGTTCTTTGGCTATCCGTTCAAGAAACTCGCCGAGGCCGTTCGCGCCGCCGTGGTCGCCGCCATCGATGCTCAGGTGGGCGTCGAGGTCGAGCGCGTCGACGTTTGCATTGACGGCCTCGTTTTCCCCAAGGAGTAACCTTTGAGCCTTAAGGTTTATCGCGGGCGCACGCTTGCCCGCAGTCAGGCGCTGCAGCTGCTGTTCCAGGCCGAGGCCACGGACAGTCCGCTCGAGCGCGTCCTCGAGGGCGATTTCCTGATCTCGAAGGGTCCCCTCGACCCCTATGCGCTGGAGCTTTGCCGCGGTGCCTACGAGCATATCGACCGCATCGACTGCGCTCTGCGCTCCGTTGCCAAGAACTGGGATCTTATGCGCATGCCCGGCGCCGACCGCAATCTGCTGCGTATCGCCGTTTACGAGATGCGTTTCCTCACCGACGAGGAGGTCTCGGACGCCATCGTGATCAACGAGGCTGTCGAGCTTGCCAAGGCCTATGGCACCGACCAGTCCGCGTCGTTCGTCAACGGCGTGCTGGGCAAGATCGCTCGCAGCGAGGAGCTGCCGGGTGAGGACCTGTACCAGGAGCTGCTAGCCGAAGATCGCGCCCGCGAGGAGGCCCAGGCTGCCGAGGCTGCCGCAAAGGTTGCGGTTGCTCAGGCTGAGGCTGGTGTGCTGGCCGAGGATGCGGATGCCGCCGGGGCTGACATCGACTCCGTCGAGGAGTAGTCATGCCAGAGGGTTCTGTCCGTAACTTCGACGAGATCTCGGACCGCTTGGACCAGATTATCGCTACCGTTCGCTCCAAGGATACCTCCTTGGAGCGTTCGCTCGATTTGTTTGACGAGGCGATTGAGCTGGGCTCCCGCGCGGTCGATATGGTCGACAAGTTTGAGTTGACGCCGCGTGAGGCCGACAAGCTCGAGCAGGAATACGATGAGGATGCGGCAAACGAATCCCAGGATAGCTAGGCCGCATTTCCGGATACGAATGGTTGATGGCATTCATGAAACGCGTGCGTCTTGATGACGAACTGATTTCACAGGGCATCTGCGCCGATCGCGCGGATGCCCTTCGCACTCTTATGGCCGGCTTGGTCTCGAGTGGCGGCGAGCGCTTGACTTCGCCGGGCCTTAAGGTGATCCCAGGCCTGCCGCTGCACGTGAAGGGGCGCATTCCCTATGTTGGCCGCGGCGGACTTAAGCTCGAAGGTGCGCTTGATGCTTTTGGCATCAATC
>DBFMRS010000115.1:0-2664 GCA_048387515.1 Collinsella sp. | reverse complement strand
GATTGCCACAAACTGCGGAAGCAGCTCCCAGTTCTCGCCGTGCTCCTTCTCAAAGGTGTCGAGCAGGCTGTAGATGCCGGCCGAAACAAACAGGTACTCCTGCTTCAGGCGCAACAGACGGCCGTGCTCGCCGGCGTCGTTGGGGTAGAGGATGGCGCTGATGGCCTCGGCCTCGGCGCGCTCGGCATCGGCCTGGGCATAGTCGCCGCGGTTGAAGGCCTCAAGGTCAAAGTGCTCCTCGACCGGCTCGGCAGCCCAGACGCGCAGCTTGTTGACGGTCTCGCCGGCATAGCCCACCACGGGGATGTCGTAGGGGACAGCCAGGATATCCTGCGTGTCCACCGTGCGGTAGAACGTGCGGCCGTTCTCCTCAAAGCCCTCAACACGGCCACCAAACTTGATGGTCACGGCCTTGTCCTGACGACGGACCTCCCAGGGATAGCCGTGGGTGAGCCACTCGTCAGTGGCCTCGACCTGGCTGCCGTTGACGATCTCCTGCTTAAACAGGCCGTAGCGGTAGCGCATGCCGTTGCCGTAGCCGGCAATGCCCTCGGCTGCCATGGAATCCAGGAAGCATGCGGCCAGACGGCCCAGGCCACCGTTGCCCAGCGCCGGATCGGGCTCCTGGTTCTCGATGACGGACAGGTCAAAGCCCATGTCGTCGAGCGCCTCGGCGACCATGTCTCGCACGCCAAAGTTGAGCAGGTAGTTGTCGAGCAGGCGGCCGATCAAAAACTCAATCGAGAAGTAGTACACGCGCTTCTTGCCCTCGGCGGCCGCGCGGGCGTCGCTCTTGGTGGCAACGGTGCGTGCCTTCTCGGCCACGAGCTTGGCCAGGGCGTTAAAGCGGTCGAGGTTGCTGGCGGCCTCGACACTCTTGCCGCTGATGCTCATAACGGCATCGCGATAGAGCTCGGTAAACTCCTGCTTGTTGTCGAAGATCTTATTCATACGTTCCTTTCCCCCGGGGATGTTTCTCCCGGAACGGTTATGACATGTATCCTACGCCCCCGCGGGGCGGGTAATTACAGTGGTAACGCCTTTGTTACGCTTTCTTGGCAGGAGCCTTAACAGCAGCTGCCTTGGCCTTGGGAGCAGCCTTTTTGGTGGCTGCCTTCTTGGCCGTGGTGGACTTGGCCGTGGTCTTGGAAGCGGGCTTGGTAGCCTTCGCCTTGGCCGGAGCCTTCTTGGCAGCCGCAGGCTTGGGCTTCACCGAGGACGTGCGCTTACGCGTCGCCTTCTTGGGTTTCTCAACCACCGGCGGCTTGTAGCTGCTGGGACCGCGGCGCTTAAGTACCACACCTGCCAGGCCGGGCACCTTGATCTCAATGGAGTCCATCTGCCCGTTCCAGGGATAGGGCTCGCTCGAGCAGGTGTAGGGCTCCTCGCCGGCATAGCCGCTGCCGCCAAACTCGGGACGGTCTGAGTCAAAGATGACCTCCCAGTCACCCTCGCGCGGCACGCCCACGCGGAAACTCTCGTAGCTCGCCGGGTCAAAGTTGATCAGGATTACCAGGTCGTCATCGACGTCCTCGCCCTGACGCACAAAGCTGACGATGGACTGCTTGGAGTTATCCGCATCGATCCAGGTAAAGCCGTCGTCGGTGTAGCCGCGCTCGTACAGGGCGGGCTCGGCGGTGTACAGGTGGTTGAGCGCCTTAATGAACGCCTGATGATGACGGTGAGTCTCGTACTCTTCGGTCAAGAACCATTGGATGGACTCGTAGTAGCGCCACTCAATAAACTGGCCGATCTCGTTGCCCATAAAGTTGAGCTTGGCACCGGGATGCGTCATCTGGTAGAAGGCGAGCGTGCGCAGGCCGGCAAACTGGCGCCACCAGTCGCCCGGCATGCGGCCGATGAGCGAGCACTTGCCGTGCACGACCTCGTCGTGGCTCAGCGGGCAAATAAAGTTCTCGGTAAAGGCATACATGATGGAGAACGTGAGCAGCCCGTGGTTGCCGGGGCGCCACGGAAAATCGGTCTGCATGTAGTGCAGGGTGTCGTTCATCCAGCCCATGTCCCACTTGTAGTGGAAGCCCAGGCCGCCGTCCTGCGGCGGATAGGTCACGAGCGGCCACGCGGTGGACTCCTCGGCCATCATCATCACGTCGGGGTAGTGCGCCTCTACAGCGCAGTTGACCTGACGGATAAACGCGCTGGCGTCCAGGTCCTCCTCGGTACCGTACTTATTGAACTTTTTTTGGCCGGGATCGTCGATGCCAAAGTTGAGGTACAGCATGCTGGACACGCCGTCCATGCGAATACCGTCCACGTGGAAGTTCTCGAGCCAGTACAGTACGTTGGAAACCAGGAAGGAGCGGACCTCGCCGCGGGCGAAGTCAAACTTGTGCGTGCCCCAGTTGGGGTGAATCTCGTGCTCAAACAGCATGTGGCCGTTAAAGGTGGCAAGGCCGTGGGAGTCGGCGCAAAAACCGCCGGGTACCCAGTCCATGATCACGCCGATGCCCGCCTCGTGGCACGCATCGATAAAGTGCATGAGCTGCTGCGGGTTGCCGTAGCGCGACGTGGCGGCGTAATACCCGGTCGTCTGGTAGCCCCAGGAGCCATCGAAGGGATGCTCCATAAGCGGCATGACCTCGATATGCGTATAGCCCATATCGCGCACGTAGTCCACGAGCTCAACCGACAGATCGTCGTAGG
>DBFMRS010000114.1:0-3908 GCA_048387515.1 Collinsella sp. | reverse complement strand
GCTCTCTCCCAATCTAAACGTCAAAGGTAGCGGCGCGTTCAGGCGCCTTAGCTCTAGGTTTCTCAGGTGCCGGAGATTGCCCCGAAAGAGGAGCGCAGCGTACTTTGGGTACGCAAGCGACGGTTTGAGGAGCAAGATCCGGCGCCTGAGGAAGCTAGAGGGTTTCGATGAAGGCGGCGATGCGGGTCTCGATCTGGCCCATGTCACCGTTGCTGTAGTCGGTCTCGATCTTCATATACGGAATACCCGCACCCTCGACGGCCTCCTGCATGCGCGCGCTCTCAACGTTGAAGGTGTGGCAAGCCTGTAGCACGCTCTCTACCACGCCATCGACATGATACTTCTCGCACATAGCCAGCGTGTTTTCCATACGACCGTCGTTGGGCGTCATGACCGAGCAGTTGATGTCCAGGTAGCGGTCGGCGATGGAGCGCAGGATGTCGGGAGCCTCCGGATCGATCATCATGGCCGCCGCGCGCTCGCCCGAGCAGTCGTCCATGCACACGACCACGCCGCCGTTGGACTCGATGGTGCGACCGATCTTGTTGATCACGCCGCCCACCGGGCAGCCGGTGATCAGAATGCGCTTGGCGTCTGCCGCGACCGGGCGCTCGCCCGCGTCGTAGGCCTCGCGCAGCTTGGCAACCTTTTGCTCCAGCTGCTGCGTATAGGCCTCGATATCAAAGCTGAACGTACTGGCAAACATGGTGCTCATCAGATCGACGCCGCTCATGGCCGCCGGCTGGTTGGCCTGCAGCGCAAACATCTCGAGCTGGGCCGCACGCAAGCGGTTGCGGCGACGGACGGCAGCACGAAGGTCGTCATCGGTGATCGTAATACCGTAGAAGTTCTCGAGCTCCTCCTTGAGCAGGCGGCACTCCTCGTACCAGCCTTCACGCTCGTAGGCGCGATCGCGACCCTGCGGCAGGTGCAGAATGTGCGTACGCTTGAGCTCGTTGAGTAACTCGTACATCTTCTTCTTGCCGTCGCAGGTGGTCTCGCCGATGATCATGTCGCTAAAGTACGTAAACGGGCACTTTTGCGAATAGGCAAAACCATACGTAGACTTGATGAGCGGGCACAGGTTTGCCGGCAGCACCTTCTCGGCCTCGGGAATCACCTCGTCGGACGTGCCGCACAGCGCCACGCTCGCAGCCCCCGCGGCATCGATAATCTCGAGCGGCGTGTAGCTGCACAGAAAACCGACCAGGCGATTGCCCGCCTGCTTATAATCCTTGACGCGAATAAACGCCGCCTTGCGTTGCTCGTTGAACTCCTCAAACGTGCGTGGCAACGGCTGCTCAATATTTTCCGACATATAACTCCTAAACCTTTTAACCAACCAAGGAAACGGCTTTCCCAGGTGCCCGAGGTTGCCGTGAAAGAGAAGCGCCGCGTACTTTGGTACGCAAGCGACGGTTTGAACGGCAAGATCGGGTGCCTGGAGAAGCCGCCGGGACGGATAGTCCTAAATGGTTTCCAAGAAAGCCTCAATCCTGGTTTGCAGTTGGCCTGCATCCTCGCCGGCGTAGTCGGTCGTGATGTGCATAAACGGAATGCCGGCCTCCTCGGCGGCCTTCTCTACGGCAAACGACTCCATCTCGTAGAGCGTGCAGAACTGCAGGGCCACGTCGACGATGCCGTCGGCATGCAGGTCCTTGGCCATCTGGACAATGTCCTTCATACGCTGGTCGTTGGGCGTAAAGACGGCGCAGTTGATCTTAAAGTAGCGCTCGGCGATGGCGTCGAGCATCTCGTCGACCGTCTCGCCGGACTCGTCGACCAGGTCCTTGTAGTAGCGCGAGCCCGTGCAGGACTCCTCGCCCACCACGACGCCGCCGGCCTTCTCGATGAGGTTGAACAGCTTCCAGTTGGGCACGGCCATGGGCGTACCGGTGTACAGGATGCGCTTGGTCCCCTTGGGCGCCACGCCCTCGCCGGCCTCGACACGCTGCTCGCACTCAGCCGCCATATCGTTAATGGCTCCGGTCAGACGCGGCGTGTCGTCCATAAAGGCTGCCTGCACGGTCAGCAGGCTATCGAGACCGCTGATAGGCGCCGGGTCGGCAGCGCGGGTCGCAGCCAGACGCTGCAGGGCACGGCGCTTCTCATTGACGGCGTGGATGGCGGCTTTCAGACGCTCAGGCGTAATCGTGACGCCGCACTCTTCCTCGATCTTGGCGGCGAGTTTCTTGACCTCGGCCTTCCAGGTCACGAGCGTCGACTCGTCGTGCACGTTGGGGATATCCATGACGTACATGTTCTTTTGCGTCGCAAAGAACTCGTAGGCTTTCTTCTTGCCATCGCAGGTGTTCTCGCCTACCACCAAGTCACTCGACTCAATGTAGGGGCAGACCTCGCCCAGCTTAAAGCCGGCAAAGCTCTTGATGAGCGGGCAGGTGTTGCGCGGCAGATGCTCCTCGACCTTGTCGGTCGCCCAGTCGGCACCCGAGCACAGGCCCACGGGAATGCCGTCGCAGGCGAGCACAATCTCCTCGGGCACGTAGACGCAGAACGAGCCCACGATCTTGGTGGCCTCGCCGGCCTCCTTCTTGTCGAGCATCTCCTTAATACGGCCGCTGTGGATGTTGGTGGCCACAAAGTCCAGGTAGGACGTGGACTTGGGGCGGTTGTTCTGCGTCAAGAACATATCGCCGTACATCTGGCCCACGGCGCCCAGCAGCATGTCGTGGTCGGCAAGGTTCATGCCGAGGCTCTCCCACATCGGATGGAAATCGAATTCTTCAGCCATAACGGTTCCCCTCTCGAACCAAAAACGGATAACAACGGTATCGATGCACGACGGACGGCGATTGCCCGGCCGTGCTCAAACCCGGAATTTTAGGGAACCTGCTTTGCGGTCGATTATTTAGCTGTGCGTCGTCTCTCCCGGAGCCGTGAACATACCTGCTCATATGCGGCTCCGAGCCATGTATAGGGCACGCGCGGCAACGCGGCGAATGTATGTCGTCTGCGGCATGTGCGCACCCTCCTTTACAAGTTGAGGTCAACTATATCAACGGTTATCGACCATGCGAACACCGTTGACATTCGTACGACAGAGGCACCCGTTGCCTTTTAATAAATTATTATCTTACTTGATAATTAATTACCATTCTACATTCGGCGAACGGTAGGGAACGAAACTGCGGGCTGCCGAGAATCCTCGACGGCCCGCCCTCTACCCTACCGACAAACCAGATGAATCCTGCTCGCATCAAAATGCATGCGCAAGGTCTCCCCCGCCTGCGGCAACTCCTCTACAGGCACGCCCACCTTGTTGACCTTCCACTGCAGACGCGTGGGCGCATCGACGCGCAGCACGTCCAACAGCACCAGCCGCTCAAAGCGCGAATCGCTCACACGGGCCACGTGCAAATCGTAGCTGTTACGGCCCCGCTCCGCGCGATTGTCAACATGGAAGTAGCTCGCACGAATACCGAGGTACGCCACGTCATCTCGAACCTCACGGCCCACATTAAAGGTCATGCCCCAGTCGAGGGCCTCAACTTCTTCGTCGCCGATCTTGCGCGCGCGGCTCGTATTCTTGCAGCCCGTCAGGCGCAGTGCCGCCAGCGTCTGCGGACGACGGACCACGTCCTCGATGGAACCGATCTCCTCAACATGCCCGTCGTGCATCACGCAGATGCGCTGACACAGGCGGCACGCTTCGTCGATGTCGTGGCTCACGTAGAGCACGGTACGGTTGCAGACGTCGAACAGGTCGAGCATGTTTTGCTCAAGCGCGCTCTTGAGATACGCATCGAGCGCGCTCATGGGCTCGTCGAACATAAAAATGCCCGGATGCGCCGCCACCATACGGGCAAGCGCCACGCGTTGCTGCTGCCCGCCCGAAAGTCGCGCGGGGTAGCGATCGACAAAATCGGCCAGACCGAAAATGCCCAGAT
>DBFMRS010000113.1:0-8446 GCA_048387515.1 Collinsella sp. | reverse complement strand
GGGTCTGATAAGATTTCCATAGCGGTCTTCGTCCTTTCCTAGAACCTGTTGTTGTGGTGATTTCAGATTCTAGGACGAAGGCCGTTCTTCGTTAAACGGGCGCTAGGGCGTCACCCTTACACCAACATTTTCGACGCGATCCATCTGAATTACAGATATCAATGTTAACCAGTTGGCTGACCTCTTCAAGAAGCGCCGCCGCTTTCTTTCGGGTTTCAGCTAGCTCTTCCATTCTTTCTTGAATAACTTGCATCGATTCTAGATTAGGAACTGGTAGCTTTAGCTCGCTAAGGATATCCCAAGAAATTCGCGTCCTTCCAATACCCGTGGAAAGCAATATCAGATCTGAACGCGCGGTATCAGATCTGATTAGCGACCATAGCGCATAAACGGTCAACGGGTCTTTTGGCTGGATAACGGTATATTCAGAAGATACGTATAAACCAGCTGTTTTCGAATCAACAACGGCAACAGCACCATTAACAGCATTGATATTACTTAGAACGATATCGTCCTTCTTTAGCTTAAATAGCGACTCATAGCTAACATCCTCTGCGTAAGATTCATCACCCGCAGCAATCGTTCCGTCATACTTAACTACTGCAAAGGTAACTTTCTTCCTCTTGTTATCCCCTCTGGTATAAAAGAGGTCACCAACTCGGTCCTCACAGGCGGCACCGGAAGTCCAGATGGGTTCAGCGATGTCTTTGGCGGCGCGCACCTTAAAACCCCGTTCGCTCCATTTTTCGACGTTTCTGCCCGCAACGAGAAGAGTCGCTTTAACATCCATCCGGTTTTCTATGCGTTTTGGATCGACTGAATAAAGTCGAGCAATTTCAGGATCACCATCTAAAAATGCTTTATATCCATTAACGATATCGGTGATTTCCTCTTTCGCCTTTTGCGCCGTAATTGCATCAGACGGAAGAACTCGCTCTCTGTTGGGACTATCTAGCCCCACATACGAGCAGTACCGCATATAGATTCGAGGCTGCTCTTGGGAGGCTTCTATCTTCTTCTGCAAGAAGAGCAGTGACGTCTTGACTCTTGCCTGAGAGCGCTGGAATGCGTCGCCTGGAAGCGATATGACTGCCCTGACGATGAAATGACTTCTAATCCAATCCCTAACGTAAGAAGTGTCTTCACCTCCAAGTATTCCATCATCTAGTACGGTAATTAAAGAACCGCCTGGTTTTAGAATATCGTAGTAGCGCTCAATGAATAGAACGCTTGAACGCACAGTTCCGCGCAAGCTCGAGATTCCATTTCCATCTGGGCGATGAGCGATGGAGTAGTCTTTGAGGAGGGCTAGGTCAGACGGTTCGGAGCATTTATACTCCGCAGCAAACGGTGGATTAGTCAGCGCCAAATCGAAATAGCCGTTACGGCCAGAGATCGCATCTCGAAATTCCTTTTTCTCGCTTCTAAGTTCAAGCGAATCGGCGTCTTCTTCTACGGTGATATTCTTATCTAGGGAATCTAGCTGGAATATTTTGCTTCCACCGTCTCCATGAAGAAACATATTCATACGAGCAATGCGTGCTAAAGCTGGGTCCCTAGCTGCATCGATGCCCCATATGCAATTTTCAGCAATGTTTTTCTTGATTTCCTGCTTCTCCTTCATAGAAAGAGAGGCGTTGGAATCGACTTTTCCCCACATACCATTTAGAGCTCCGATAAGGAACCCGCCAGAGCCGCAGCATGCATCAATAATTTGTGAGCAATCAGAGACGTTTCTTCCGACATGCAGGTCTGAAAGGCCAACGGCGATATCAACAATGCTTCTCGGCGTAAAATACTGCCCAAGTGACTTGCCTCTTAAAGTTGCGTTCAGAAACGTTTCGAACATGCGGCCATTGAGGTCGTCTTCAATGAGATGGAGATCAACTTCTTCAAATCGCTTAACAAGTTCTTTGATTGTTCCGGCGGACAACCGTATCTTCTCGTTAGGTTCAAAAATGCGTTTCTTCTTTTTTTGAGCGATCAGATCCTCGAAGTTCTTTACCAACTTAGCGAAAAGAATCGTATTGACGGGATTCGGAGTCGTTTCCTCGGCCTTTTTTATCCATTGTGATGAAAATTTGGCTCGTGAAACCGGTATAGAATAGCCTTCATCCGTTTCGTATCCTTCGTCACATTCATGCGCTTCTTTATCGGAGGTCATTTTTAGGAAAATCACTTTCACGAATTCAGTGAAAGCGGCTCCGTAACTGAGATGTTCGTGCTTATAGATATAGGAATGTGCGCTTCCGAATAGTTTATTTACCGCAGAAGGTCCGATTTGCTTCAGGACGATGCGCTCTTCCTCTATTTCGCTCGAGAGCCCAGCAGGATGTGCCGCGTTAAAAGAACGCGGTGACAGGTATTCGGCTAAGGTGTCGAAGGCTTTGGAGCCATTATTCATATCAGATAGAGATAATGTGAGAATGGGCTTTGCGCTATCCCATCTATACAGCATAGTTTTCAAACCGTTCGTTAGAACGAAGTATTGGACTGGATTGTCTTTATAGCCCTGGTTGATTAGAAGACAATAGCTGGAGCATTGTCCGACCCAAGAATCTAGGTTTTCCTTTGTGGATTTGGCATCAATGACAAAACGCACCTTTCTTCTATACGAAAGAGCGTAGTCGGGTTTATAAGGCATCTTTTTTCGGCCCAAGTTTACGCTGAGTTCCGAAATGCTTTCCTTTGTTTTAATTTGACTGTCTGACCAGCCCAAGCGTTTGAGAAGCCTGTCTACAAAAAACTGCTCTACAGATGCTTCATTTCCCAAATCTTCTTTTCTGCAGATTGCTTTTTTCGCCTTATTATTCATTCGTTTTATTTACCTTCATCTCAAACGGCATGCCGCCCTCGCGGATCACCGCTCGGAGAAACATGTTCATCGCCGTGGACATGGAGAGGCCGAGCTCATCGAGGATGGCGGATGCCTCTCTCTTCACCTCCGGCTCGATCCTGATGGTGGTTGCTGGTATGTTCGAAGGCATGGCGGCTCCTATCTCTCGTGTATACCACGGTGCCACCATTTTAGCGGACTACGCCGCCCTCGAGACCCAGTAGTCCATATAGGGCGGCAGGACGTTGAACATGTCACGGATGCGGATCGCGCAGGTGCCGTTGGCGAGCTGACGTGCGACCGTGGACTCCGCGCTGCGGGAGTCGGTCGCCATGAAGGTGCGGCACCAGCGGAACCAGTCGAGATAGGCGCCGAGGTGTTTGGTGGACACGCCCTTGAAACGCGCCATGAACGAGTCGAGGAGCGAATGGACGGTGTTGATGCGGTTGATGGTGCCCTCCGAGCGGTCCCTGGAATCATAGGACTCATGCGAGGCGACCTTCAAGTCGCACAACACATCGATGTATGCGGTCGCCTTGTCCGTGGCGACGACCGCGCCCGCGCCAATACGGTCGCGAAGGGCTTCCGCCGCACGCTTGCGCGAGACCACGCCTCGCCCCGAGACCTCGAAGAAGGTGGCATTCGTGTCGCTGATGCCCGTCATGACGCAGATCTGCTCGCGAGAGAGGCCGCGCTTGTGGACCTGTTTGCCGCGATGGCGTGCCTTTCTCGGCAGGGTGAAGGAGCCCTTTGAATGGTTGCCCTTGAAGGATTCGGGGAAGTACGTCTCGTCGAGTTCGCAGGCCTGCCCCTGCCCGACGCGGAACTCGGGAGAATACCCCTTCAGGCACTCGATGAGCCTGTGGCGCATGGTATAGGCGGTCTTGAGGCAGACGCCGCAGCGGCCGGCACACTCGCGTAGCGGGAGCATGAGGACGAAGCACTCGGCATAGGCCATCCAGGTCTCGCGGGGCAGTTTGCTCGTGCCGAGAATCCGGTCGGTGGAGCCTGAGAACGTCCTGCCGCAGTCGCGGCAGAGGTAGCGCTGCTCACCGTTCCTGGACTTGCCCTTCTTGACGATAGCGACCGAGCCGCAGCGTGGGCAGCGCTCCATCGCGTAGCCGCTTCCTGCTGCATCGTCGAACATGGCGGCACGGATGATATCGCGTACCGACTCGATTGCACGGCGGCGCTCGGACTTGCTGAGCTTCGCCATATTCTTCTTGAGGGTGATGACCAGATCCTCGGCGTTCATACCTGCTCCAATGCCGTGGTTGCTGGTTTCATTATACCACGGTGGCATCACCTATATGTCAATTCTGGTCTAACAGAGCCTAAAGAAATGTCGTAATTTGGTGCCAAATGCCCAGATAACGCCGCGTCTATTTTAATTAACTGCTTTGAGCAAACAGTAAAATGCTACTATCTAACTTGCACGTAAGAAAGCAGATTAACGGTTAAGGCTAAGAAGTGGCAGGTATGTCGGAAGCAACTAGGACTCGCACGCATGCGCCCGAGGTTAGGCAGCGCGCCGTCGAGATCCTCCAAGAGGGGGTCGGCCATCGCGCCCTCGCCGCGGAGCTTGGCATTCCCCAGGCCACGGCTCGTCAGTGGGCCCGCGCGTATGCCGTGGGCGGTGCCGACGCCGTTCTCAATGCCGGTTCGCATCATCACACCTATTCGTACGACGTAAAGCTCGCTGTGGTTAAGGACCGTCTGGAAAACGGCTTGACGGTTCGCGAGGCCATGATCAAGCACAAGATTCCCAGCGAGTCTTCGGTCAAGGCTTGGTGCCGTCAGTACCGCGAGAGCGGTGAGTCCGCACTGGTCGATAAGCCGCGCGGCCGCAAGCCACGCGTTAAAAAGGCGGAATAGCAAACGGGATGGTGCGCCCACAGGGGCGCATTTTTCTTGCCGCGCCAACTTTTTGGACCGGCGCGAGCCTGTCGGGACATCCTCCAAAGTGGCCAATAAACTGCGCGCAGTGGCCCGCGCGCCTGTCGCTGCGATAGGGGAGCGTCGCCCCGCTGCTCCAAAGCGGACGTGCCCTTACCCCGTACGCCTAAAACTCCCCAGTTGACCGAAAACCTGCCGCCGCTGCTCCTCAATTGAGCTATAACGTTAAACAATTGCAGCGTTTTTGCATGGGGGAGTGATGGTATGACGCTACTGTATTTCCTTACCCTGTTTCCGCTGGTACCGGCGCTGGGCATGCTGCTCGCGCGCGGTGACCGCGCCCGCGATGCGGTGGGGCTCATAGGTTCCGGCATTATTATGGCGGTGACAGTTGTAGTCGCCGTCATGTTTTTTGGCACGGGTCCGCAGAGCTTTGAGGTTGCCCCCGGCACCTCGCATGTGCTCTCGATCATCAGCTCCGTCATCGACGTCATCCTGTGCGCCGTAATCCTGTACAACGCGTACAAATATAGGAACGCGCTCGCCACGGTGCTCGGCATAGTCCAGCTGGTGGGCTCGTTCGCCTTTGCAGCCATGACGCTGCCCGCGGTCGAAGCCGTCACGGCGACGCCGCTCTACATGGACTACATGAGTGTGATCATGGTCCTCGCCGTCGGCATCGTCGGTAGCCTAATCTGCGTGTATGCCCTGGGCTACATGAAGGACTTCCAGGCCCATGACGAGCACGAGGCTGCGCTGCGCGGGCAGACCGCGCCCGACCGTCGCCCGCAGTTCCTGGCGCTTATGTTTCTATTCCTCTCGGCCATGTTCGTCATCGTGACGAGTGACAACCTTGAGTGGCTGTTCTGCGGCTGGGAAATCACCACCGTGTGCTCGTTCCTTATGATTGGCTACACGCGCACGCCCGAGGCCATCAAAAACGCCTTCACCCAGATCATCCTCAACATGCTGGGCGGCATCGCGTTTTTGGCCGGACTCATGTACCTGCACGTTAACGGCATGCCGCTGACCATCTCGGGCATGATTGAGCTTTCCGGCGCCGGAACCGCGCAGTCCGCGCTGCTGGTGATGCCGGTCATCCTGTTGTCGCTCGCCGCCCTTACCAAAGCCGCCCAGATGCCGTTCCACACCTGGCTGCTCGGCGCCATGGTCGCCCCCACGCCCACGAGTGCGCTGCTGCACTCGTCCACCATGGTCAAGGCCGGCGTGTTCCTGATGGTCAAGCTCAGCCCGCTCTACGCCACCTATCCCGTGACGGGCTTTATGGTCACCAGCGTGGGCGCCATCACGTTTTTGCTTGCTGCCCTCATGGCCATCTCGCAGAGCAACGCCAAGCGCGTGCTTGCGTACTCCACCATCTCTAACCTGGGCCTCATCAGTGCCTGCCTGGGCGTCGGCGCGCCCGAGGCCGTGTGGGCCGCCATCTTCCTAATCCTGTTCCACACGGTGGCCAAGTCGCTGCTGTTCCTGTGCGTGGGCACCGCCGAGCATCATATCGGCAGCCGCAACATCGAGGACATGGACGGCATGTTCAGCCGCATGCCGCACCTGACGCGCCTGATGATGCTGGGCATCATGGGCATGTTCGTGGCCCCGTTTGGCATGCTCGTGTCCAAGTGGGGCGCCCTGGTGGCGTTCGCGCAGACCGGCAACGTACTCATGATCATGGTGCTGGCCTTTGGCTCGGCCGCGACGTTCTTCTTCTGGGGCAAGTGGCTTGCCAAGCTTTCGGGCGTCGATCCCACGGCTCAAAACGTTGAGGTCAATGTCCATAAGACCGAATGGATGGCGCTCAACACCATCGCCGCGCTACTGATTCTGTGCTGCGTGGCGTTCCCGGTTATCTCGAGCGGCCTGGTGTCGCCTTACTTGGCCATGGTGTTTGGCCGCGTGCCGTACGTTATCGGCAAGGACGCCATGTATCTGATGGTGGTTATCGTGGCTTTTATCGCCGTGGTGCTGCTGACTTCATTCCGCGTGAGCAACAAGCCGCACGTAAACGTATATCTTTCGGGTGTGGGAACCGACAATTACCGCCATTTCCGCGGCTCGATGGGACACGAGGTGAAGGCCGAAAAGCGCAATTGGTACTCGGAGGACGCCCTTGGCGAGAAGCGTATTGGCCCCGCGGGTAGCGTCGTGTGCTGCAGCATTATCTTGTTTGCGCTGCTGTGTTGCGCGTGGATTGGGCCCGAGCGGCTTGCCATGAGCGCGCCCTCGGTGCTGCGCGGCAAGTATTTTGAAGGTTCGGGCGTCTTGGGCATTTTTATTGGTACCGTGGCGTTTGCCTTGCTGGCGCCGCTTGTGGGCGGCCTGATCGACGGCGTTGACCGCAAACTTTCGGCCCGCATGCAGGGCCGCGTGGGCCCGCGCCTGCTCCAGCCTTTCTACGATGTGGCCAAGCTGCTGCGCAAGGCCCCCGCCAGCGTAAACACCATGGACGATACCTACATGGCGTGCGCGCTCATCTTTACCGTGGTGGGCGGCGGCATCTTTGTGTCGGGTTCCAACACGCTGTTGTGCGCTTTTATGGTGACCCTCGCTGCGATCTTTGTGGTGTTGGCGTCCGCCTCGACGCAAAGCCCGTTTGCCCAGGTCGGCGCCGACCGTGAGCTGCTGCAGGTCATGAGTTACGAGCCCGCCGTTTTGCTGATGAGCGTGGGCCTGTACCTTGCCACCGACAGCTTCGATTCCATCGCCGTGACGGGGCAGTCGGCCCCCATCATCGTGTACAGCGCGCCCATTTTCCTCGCGCTGCTCGCGGTGCTCACCATCAAGCTGCGCAAGTCGCCGTTTGACCTTTCGTACTCGCATCACGCGCATCAGGAGATCGTCCAGGGCGTCGCCACCGAGATGAGCGGCGGCACGCTGGCCAAGATGACCCTTATGCACTGGTGCGAGACCGTGCTGTTTTTGATGTGGGTGGGCATGTTCTTTGTTTGGGACAACCCGGTGAGCTGGGTCGTAGCCCTGGTCGTGATGGCTGCGACGTATTTTGTCGAGGTGCTGATCGACAACACCTTCGCACGCAGCACCTGGCGCAGCTGCTTTAGGCTCGGATGGGGCGTGGCGCTGGTGTTTGGCCTGCTCAACCTTATGCCCATCCTCGTCGACGTATTTATTTAGGAGGCGGCATCCATGGATCATAAAATGTCGCGCTCGCCGTGGGTTATTCATTACGACGGTTCGAGCTGCAACGGATGCGATATCGAGGTGCTGGCCTCGCTCACGCCGCTGTTCGATGCGGAGCGCTTTGGCGTGGTCAACACCGGCAACCCCAAGCATGCGGATATCTTTTTGGTGACGGGGTCGGTCAATGCCCAGAACCTGCCCGTCGTGCGCCAGATCTACAACCAGATGCTCGAGCCCAAGTGCGTGGTGGCGTGCGGCATTTGCGCGTGTTCGGGCGGCGTGTTCCGCGATGCCTACAACGTGATCGGCGGCGTGGACCGCGCGATTCCCGTGGACGTGTACGCGCCCGGGTGCGCCATTCGCCCCGAGACGGTGATCGATGCCATCGTGGAGGCGTGTGGCATCCTGGACCAGAAGGAGGCCGTGATGCGCGCCGGCGGCGACCCGCTTACCGTGGGCGGCGCCGCAACCTGGGGCGGTGGCGTTGAGCTGGGCGAGGACGGGTTTGTGCCTGCGTCGACACCGGCCCCGGCCCCCGCAGCCACAAACCCGTCCTCGCCC
>DBFMRS010000112.1:0-4066 GCA_048387515.1 Collinsella sp. | reverse complement strand
CCTGTGCGAATTGGAGAGAGCGCTCCCGCAAACTGCCTCTTGACAACTTATAGGAGCGTCGGTTTTATTGAGGCAAATATGTTGGGTGCTCGGCATTTCCAAAAAAGTCTACTCACTTAGCCAGAGGGCAGCCAAATGATTATTTAATCCCCGTCCCAGAGAAATCAATTAGCGGGCAGAAGGGCAAAAGTAGTCAAAAAACCCTTCCCAAATTAGCTACCCCTTGCACCCGTTATTCGCCCGGGTTGATGTTCGCGTAGAACTCCGCCCCGTCGTCCAGGCGCAGGATGCCCACGCGGCCGAACTCGGAGCCGGTGGCGGCAGCGCAGTCGATGTCGATGCGATCGGGCACGCCGGCAGTGTCCTCGCCGCCCAAGCGCACGATCTGCCCGCGTCCCGATTCCTCATCGAGCCCCGCCAGGCCACCGACCTCGCAATAGCGCCCAAGCGATACCGTGGGCGTGTGGCCGCTCACCACGACCGGGCCCCTGCCCTCGGTAGAAAGCAGCCCGGTCGGCACATCCCAATAGCCGTGACGAATCCACAGCAGGTCATCGGACGACTGCACTGCGAGCATCTGCTGCAGCAGCTCGCGATCGGCACTCACCGCTCCGACGCCATCGGCACAATCGACGCCATGCTCAAGCAAAAACGCGTGCGCCGCCTTCATCTCGATTCCAGCATGTACCAGTAGATACGGGCGCTCCTCGGTCTCGACCACCGCGTAGAGCGGCAGCGCGGCCATCCATCGCACGAGCTCCTCGTATGCGTCAAATTCCATGTCGTTGAGCTGCTCGCGCGTCGTCCAACCACCGTTGATATCCCAGGTCTCGGCATCGAGCGGATCCTGGCCAATGATGGCATCGAGCATGATCTGCTCGTGATTGCCCTTGAGCACGCGGGCGTTGGGCAGCGAGCGCACGAGCTTAATAACACCGACCGGATCGGGCCCGCGATCGATCATGTCGCCCAGCACGTACAGCGTGTCGTCGGACGTCAACGAGATCTTAGACAGGGCCTCGTCAAGCGCACGCACGTGCCCGTGAGCATCAGATGTCACATAGATCGCCATGGTACGCCTCTCCTTGCATTGCGGCCGAAGCCAGGCGCCGCAACTAAAACTTCAAGTTGAACTTAAACGTTACCCATTGTACTCCGTTGCAATAAAGCTGGAAAGGGTTTCCGAGCAGAGGCAAAGACGGCAGCCGTCTATGACGATATCGCGCACGCCCGCAATCCAACCCCATAAACCCACCATCTTTGGGTACAAATAACCGCAGGCAACTGACCGTGCCACGCCAACCACCCAGGAGCGGACACCATCTATGAACCAGATCCTTCTCTTTATCGGCCTCGTCATCATTTTGTGCCTGACCATCAAACCCGTCGGCAAAAAACTCCCCTTCCCCACCCTGCTCATCTTTATCGCGCTCGGCATGCTGTTGGGCGTCAACGGCCCGGCGCATATCGACTTTAGCGACTATGCGCTCACCGAAACCGTCTGCAGCACGGCGCTGCTGTTCATCATGTTCTACGGCGGCTTTAACACCAATATCGACCGTGCCAAACCCGTCGCTGTGCCGGCGGTGCTGCTGAGCACGCTCGGCGTCGTCATCACCGCTGGCATTACGGGTGCGTTTGCGCATTTCGTGCTGGGTTTCGACTGGATCGGCGGTCTGCTGCTGGGCTCGGTCGTAGCATCCACCGATGCGGCCAGCATCTTTAGCGTGCTGCGCGAGCACAGCCTGTCACTGAGGGGCGGGACTGACTCGCTGCTCGAGGTCGAATCGGGCTCCAACGACCCCGTCGCCTACATGCTCACCGCCGTGCTCGCCACACTCGCGGCCGGCGGCGACATCAACATTCCCGCACTGCTGGCCAAGCAGATTATCCTGGGCGTGGGCGTGGGCCTTGCCATCGGCTGGGCGGCGGGCCGCCTGATTGAACGCGCGCACGCAACGGCCGAGGGCGCGCAGACCATCTTTTTGTTCGCCGTGGCCATCGTCGCCTACGCGCTGCCGAGCTACCTGGGCGGCAACGGCTTTTTGGCTGTATACCTGGCCGGCATTGTGCTGGGTGCCAGCGACATCACCGGCAAAGTCGAGATGGCGCACTTCTTTGACACCCTCACCGAGATGGCAGAGATGACGATCTTCTTCTTGCTCGGCCTGCTCGTGACGCCCGCGCGCCTGCCACAGATGCTGCTGCCGGGCCTGGCGCTCATGGCGTTCATGCTCTTCGTGAGCCGCCCCATCGCCGTGGGCATGCTCCTGGCGCCGTTTAGGACGAACCCTCGCCAGGTCGCGCTCGTAAGCTGGGCGGGTCTGCGCGGAGCAGCTTCGGTCGTCTTTAGTCTCTTTGCCGTGGTAGCCGGCGTTCCCGGCGGACACGACCTATTTGACCTGGTGTTTGTGATTGCCGTGTCGAGCATCGTGGTGCAGGGCTCGCTGCTGCCGGCGGTGGCGAAAAAGCTCGACATGATCGATGCGGCAGGCGACGTACGCCGCACCTTTAACGACTACCGCGACGAGGACGGCATGTCGTTTGTAAAGCTCAAGGTGGGCGCTGGACATCCGTTTGCCGGACGCTCGCTCGCGGACATTGGCAGCGCCACCGACATGCTCGTGGTCCTGGTGCTGCGCGACGGGGCGCACCCGGTACTGCCCAATGGCGACACCGTGATCCAGGAAGGCGATCTGCTGGTGATGGCCGCCCCAACGTTCGAAGAGCGTGCCGAGGTTACGCTGCGCGAGGTCACCGTGACGCCCCACGGTCGCCTGGCCGGCCAGCGCCTGCGCGATGTGCCGCAAGGCAAGCATCCGTTTATTGTGGTGATGCTCAAGCGCGACGGCCAAACGATCATCCCAGACGGCAACACCCTCATATACGCCGGCGACGAAGCCGTCATCGCCACACTGGCATCGTAGCCATCCCCACCCATAAGTTGCGGTGAAATAGGGATTGAATAGGCTTCTGAACAGCCATTTCAGTCCCTATTTCACCGCAAGTTATTGAGGGGATAGGTTGAAAAACATTTGAATTGACACCGAAATGAAAAAAGCCGGGGAAAACGTCCCCGGCACTTGGAAGCCCTCTCTTTTGAGATGACCGATTTCTTTATATCACGAACGCTAGTTAGATGCCATTCATTGAGGGCTTTATCAGGCGCGCCATCCCATCCCATCCACATGGCGCCATTTGAAAGCCGTCCGATCTCATGCTATAAAGAAATCGGTACCCTCTAAAAGAGGGGCCTCCAAGAGCCGGGGTCTTACACCCGGCATTTTTTGTGCGTAAAGTCACCGCAGCCCCTGCCTTGCCCCTAAGAGGGGCGGGGTAGCCGTCCCGAATTGGCTACATTTGAGCATCAATCGCCCCGGCTGGGGTCTCGTTGCGGACAATTAGCGTCTCTCAAAACTAAGTGAGTAGACTTTTGTCGAATCGCCGACCACGTCTCCAAAACACAAGTCTGTGACCTGCGGGTTTGTTGAAGCAAATTAGTCGGGTGCTCAGGATTTCCAATAAAGCCTACTCACTTAGCCAGCGTGCAGTCAAAATAGAACAGTCGCGAGGTCAGTAGACTCCATTGCGACGGCTTATCGTGCATTTTCGCGCAGCTGCGGGTGCAGACGCCCCGTCCCAAATTAGCTACCCTAGTCATCGTCGGCGGCAAAGTCGCGGAGGTCGAGGCCTTCGCGTTCGGCTCGGGATAGGAGCTCCTGGGGCGACTCGTCCTCGATATCCATCACGTCGAGCATGGCGGCCGGAAAGCCCGCGCCTGCCGCACTCCCCGCGCGGTCGAGCAGGCTCTCGCGCAGCTGGTCAACATCGACATCGATCTTCATGGTGAAACTTCCTGCCGGCCAATCGCGACCGAACAAACCGCACGCCCCAAATGATGTGCAATAAATCCCAGATACGGCCATAATAAAACAATGAACATCAGGGAGGTTGCGGACGATGGATAAGCTCGATGCCATGACGGAACAAGTCAGGGACTTTTGTGATGCACGCGACTGGCGCAAATATCACACGCCAAAAGAGCTTGCCATCGGCATGGCAACTG
>DBFMRS010000111.1:0-14754 GCA_048387515.1 Collinsella sp. | reverse complement strand
GGACGGGGATTAAAAAATCATTTAATGATCCCCGTCCCAAAAAGACTAGTTTGTGGCGCCCGGGAATGATTTTTTAATCCCCGTCCCAGAATAATCATTCCCGGGCGCGTTGCGTTTGCCTAGTACTGGCTCTCGTGCTTGCTGAAGAAGTCGAAGCGCGGGGGCAGCGGCTTCACGCGGTGCTCGCCGGGCTTCTCGCCCAGGCTCTCCACAAACTCGTCCGTGGAGGCAAAGATGTTGTCCCAGCTAAAGAAGGCGACCGGATCGACGTCGAAGTACTTGCAGATGAGCTCGCAGCCGGCCGGGACGATGCCGTGCATCAGGACGGTCGCCACGCGCAGCTCGGTAAAGGCGTCGACGAGGGCCTGCGTCATTGCGGTGTTCGCCTCGTTACCCTCGAGCTTGTTGGCGGCCTTGGAGGCGTCGCTCCAGCGCTTGTTGGCGGCACGCAGGTAGTCGTCGCACACGGCGAGCGCGCGGTGCGTCTCGAACTTGTACATGGCCTGCTCAAAGGCGAGGGCTGCCTGCTCGGCGGCTTCGACCACGGTGGCGGAGGCGGCACCGGCGGGGATGCAGCCGTTGCGGTACGGGCTCTCGTCGCCCTCCTTGACCGCGACGCCGTAGAAGCAGCTGCGGGCCAGGCGGTTGAACACGCCGGTCAGCAGCGCGCTCTCCTTAAGGGCCGGATCGATGACGCGCTTGTCATCGCAGGCGCGCACCTCGTTGCCGTCCTTGTCCTTGCCGGTCACGCGCGTGTCGTATGCCTTGGGGCTAAAGCTCACCGGCTTCTCGGACAGGCCGAGCGACAGCCAATGCGCGCGCATCTGCTCGCAGGTGTAGTGGTTGAGCAGGTCATCTGCCGGCGGGGGAGGCGTCTGCGAGGACGAGCTTGCCTTTTTGCCCATGTAGAGCAGGTGATAGCAGGCGCTGACGGTGCTCTGCGTAAGGTCCCAACCCAGGGCCTCCCACATGGCGGTCTGCGCGATGCAGTAGAAGTAGATGTTGTCCTGACCGATGAACTGGTAGATCTGAGCGTCGTCAGAGCACCACCAGTCGCGCCAGTCGAGCGAGCTGTGCTGGTAAGTGGGCGCGGGGACCTGCGTGGAATCGGCGGCGGGCTCGCCCATGAGGGCGGCATCCTGGGCGGCGACGCCCTCGGTCACGCCGGCGGCGCGGGCATCGCGTGCGAGCACGGTGCGGGTGTAGCTGATGGGCGCCCACAGGCTCTCGGGCCAGCACCAGCAGGTGACGTCGGTCACGCCGTCGACCTCGGGCACCGGAACGCCCCAGTCGATGTTGCCGGTGATGCGGAAGGGCACGAGCGCCTTGCCGCTGCGGAAGCGCACGCCGCCGTTGGCGAGCACCGCGTGGGCGTCGTCGCGCTCCTTCCAGCTGGGGAAGGTGACGGTAAAGCTGCTCTTGTTGCCCTCGGGCTCCAGCACGGTGTGCTCGGGGAGCTGGTCCTCGACGGCGTCGAAGGCCTCGCGGAATTTGTTCTGAATGTAGAGCTGAGCCGGCAGCAGCCACTCCTCCATGGTCTTGGAGACCACGGAGCGAACCTGCGGGTTTTGGGCAAGCTTGGCGGTGTAGGTCTTCATAAAGTCGAGGTAGGCCGGCAGGTCGAAGTAGAGGTTGTCGACCGGGCGCAGCTCGGGCACCTCGCCGGTGAGCTGGCTCTTGGGCGCGATGAGCTCCTCGGGCTCAAACTGGTGACCCAGGTCGCACTCGTCGGCGTACGCCTTCTCGGACTTGCAGCCCTGGATGGGGCAGCGGCCGATGACCTGGCGGCCGTTGAGGAACGTGCCGGCCTTGGCGTCGTAGAACTGCAGCGTGGAGCGCTTGGAGATGGTGCCCTGCTCGTGCAGGCGCTCGATAATCTCGGCGGTCACCTCGTTGTGGATCTGGGCCGCCGGCTCAAGGCCCGAGCCGCCGTAGATGTCGCAGCTGATGTTGTAGTTGTTGAGGGTCGCTGCTTGGCGGGAGTGGTTGGACTCGACGTACTCGCTAATGGACTTGTCGTAGCCTTCGTTCTCCTTGAGCTTGCGGTAGCTCTCCATGATGGGCGAGCCGTAGCAGTCGGTGCCCGAGGTGAAGATAACGTTCTCGCGGCCCAGACGGTCGCGCAGGAAGCGGGCGAAGAAGTCGGCCGGGACAAAGACGCCGCCAACGTGGCCAAAGTGAAGGCCCTTGTTGCCGTAGGGCTCGCCGGCGGTAACGATGGCGCGGCGAGGCCAGCTGGGACGGTCGTTCATGGAGTATCTAGATGCCATGGGACTCCTTCGCATATGGTGAGGGCGCAGCCGGGCGCAAGGCCTGGCGACGCGGTGGTCAATTCGTGCATATCGTTCGACATTATCGCACATGCGGGCGGGTACGTGGCAGGGGCGCTATCCTAAGATGCTATGAATGAGATTTCCAACATACATGCGTTTGAGGACGAGGTTTTTCTGCACGCCTGCTTTGTGTGGGGGATGGCCGTGCTCGGCGCATTTGCCGTGTGCCTGGTGCCGGTGTTCATGCTGCTGGGCGGGCCCGTGGACCTGGATGCGGCTGACGCGGGTGGCTTGACGGCCGTTTTGGGCTGGATAGTCGGTTTGACTGCGGTTTCGGCGGCGTCATTTGCCGTGCACGAGCTGGTGCATGCGGTGTTCTTTAAGCTGTTTGCGCCCGCCGGTGCTCGGGTGACCTTTGGGGCAAATCTCGAAACCTGCATGATTTACGCCTGCGCCGAGGGCGTGGTGTATTCGCGCCGGCGGTACATGGTCATTTGCCTAGCGCCGACGGTTGTTGTGACGACAACGTTTGCCCTGGGGCTTGCGTTCTCGGGCTATCCGCTGCTGTGCTACCTGGCGGCTGGTTTGCACTTGTCGGGCTGTGTGGGCGACTGGTATTACGTGCGGACCATTCTGCGCGACCGCCGCATTGTCGCCTGCGAGGACACGTCCTTTGGCGTGCGCTTTTTCGCAAGGTAGTCTTTTTGGGATGATTTTTCTGGGACGGGGATTTAAAAATCATTAGGTACGCAATGATTTTTTAATCCCCGTCCCAGAAAAATCATTGTGGGAGAGGAGATGTTGATGAAGCCGTTGCTGTTGCACGCCTGCTGTGCGCCGTGCTCGCTGGAGCCGGTCCGCCTGCTGCGCGAGGAGGGGTTTGAGCCCACGATTTGCTGGACCAACCCCAATATTCAGCCGCGCGATGAATGGCAGCGCCGCTTGGACGAGCTGCGCCGGTGGTGTGCTGATGGCGACATCGAGCTCATTGAAGCAGGCGAGGACCGCGAGCGCTGGGAGGCCGGCGTGGCACCGCTGGGCGCCGATCGGCCTCGTCGCTGTCGCGCGTGCTATGCCTTGCGCTTGGCCGAGGCGTGCCGCGTGGCCCAGGAGCGCGGGTTTGAGTTTGTGGGCACGACGCTCGCCGTCTCGCCGTACCAGCTGTTCGATACCTGCAATGACGTGCTTGAGCGCTTGGCGGCGGCACATGGGCTCACCCCGGTGATTCGCGATTTTCGCCCGTATTACCCCGAGGCGACACGCCGTTCGCGCGAGCTGGGCATGTATCGGCAGAACTACTGCGGCTGCCGATTCTCGGCCGTCGAGGCGGCCATGGACCGCGCCCGCATCCGCGACGAGCGCAAAGCCGCCAAAAAGTAGTTCACTTGGGACGTCAGCCTGCTAGGATGTAGAGCGGACTTTAGCTATATAAGGAGTATCCGACGTGTCTATGCGTACCGATGATTTTGACTATAACCTTCCTGAGGAACTGATTGCACAGGCTCCTGCCGAGCCGCGCGACTCCTGCCGCCTGTTGGTGGTGGATCGCAAGGGCTCCCGGGCGGGAACGCCGTTGGAGCACGGCGGTACCGTTGAGCACCGCATCTTCCGCGACATCATCGACTATATCGAGCCGGGCGACGTGCTCGTCATCAACAAGACGCGCGTGATGCCGGCCCGCCTGATCGGTCGCAAGGCCGGCTCGGGCGGCGTGGTCGAGACGCTGCTGCTCAAGCGCCGCGAGGATGTGGATTCGCTGGGTCACGTTTGGGAGTGCCTGGTCAAGCCGGGTAAGCGCCTGAAGCCCGCTGCTCAGATTGAGTATCGTGCGGGCGGCGCCCATGCGCCCGAGGGCGCGCCCGTGGTGCTGACGGCCGAGGTCGTCGACTTTGTTACCGATAGCCGCGGTGGCCGTCTGGTGCGCTTTGAGCCGGCCGGTTGCAATGCCGCCGGCGACCCGCGCACGCTCGACGAGGCCATCCACGCTGCCGGCCACGTGCCGCTGCCGCCCTACATTACCGATTACGAGGGCGATCCCGAGAAGTACCAGACCGTCTACGCCATGAAGGAGGAGCACTCGGCTGCCGCTCCTACGGCGGGTCTTCACTTTACTCCCGAGCTCATGGCCGCTATCGAGGCCAAGGGTGCGAAGTTTGCCGCCGTCGAGCTCGAGGTGGGTATCGATACCTTCCGTCTGGTGGAGGAGGACGACCCTACACAGCACGTGATGCACACCGAGCGCTACCACGTGTCGCAGGAGGTTGTCGACGCTGTGCATAAGGCGAAGGCCGAGGGCCATCGTGTGATCGCCGTCGGCACTACCGCGGTGCGCTCGCTCGAGAGCGCGTTTGACACGGACGCGCCGGTGTCCGATCCGGCCGTGACGGCGCGCTATTTTGAAGGCCGCGAGGACGGGGCCGATACGCTTGGCCGCGGTGACATCGTGGTGCGCGAGAACGCCACGACGCAGCTTTACCTCATGCCCGGCTCGACCTATCACGTGGTCGACGCGCTGATCACGAACTTCCACGTGCCGCGCTCCACGCTCATGATGCTCGTGAGCGCACTTGCCACCCGCGACCAGATCATGGATGCCTACGCCGCTGCCATCGAAGAACGTTATCGCTTCTTCAGCTTTGGCGACGCGATGCTCATTTGTTAGTTACGCGGTTCTACGAACCGCGTAACTGCTCGACGCTGCAAACGCCCCTAAGCGGCAATCTGACGTTCAATCGTCGGGCATGACCAGAAGGTCAATGCCCTCCTCTTTCACGTCACCTTGCTCGCTTAGGGGCGTTTTCGCTGTCCGCGCCAAAACATCGGCGTTGCCGTGGTTGTTGCTGTAGTCATTGGGTAGTCATTGGGTAGTCATTGGGGACGTTCTTAAATGACTAGTCAAAGGGGACACTCTTACGGCACTTGGCACTTGGGGACGTTCCTTTTGTGCCGGCACCTGGGGACAGTCCTTATGTCAAGAGATCGGTGCAAGAGGGATAGGTTGCCTTGCGTCGATCTAAATAAGTTGCGGTGAGATAGTTCTTGAATTGGCCTTTTTGGGGCTAAACAGAAACTTTCTCACCGCAACTGAGTTGAGGCGTTATTTGGCGGCGGGTTTACTTGCTCGCGAAGAGCCAGATCAGGATGATCACCAGGATTGCGGCGACGATGCAGACGATGGCGCCGGTGAATTTGATGCGGGAGTCGCGGGTACGCTCGCGCACCGCGTCCTCGGTGGCCTCGAGCTGGGTGACTTCTTGCTCGGTCTCGGCGTGTTCGGCTTTGTCTCGGGCCAAGGATCCTGCAAGCGACTCAGTAATCTCTGGGTGGTCGTGTACTTCTGTCGCCTGTTCGATGATCGACTGCGCATGTGCGGCATCTGCTTGGGCGTTGGCGATGCTCTGCTCTTGGTCGCGGCGTGCCTTGTCCTCGGCAGTGATCTTCTCGCGCAGTTCGCGCTGGCGCGTTGCGGCGGCAGTCTTCGCCGTCTGCAGCTCGTCGCGCGCGGCATCGGCCTCTGCCGTCACGGCTTGGTGCGCGCGTTTGGCTTCGGCAATGGGGGCCTGCGCCTGTTCGACGGCCTGCTCGGCTGCGGCAAGCGAGTGCTCAAGGTCGGCGGTGATGCACGGGACATCTTCTTCGGCTTTTCGCAGGGCATCTGCCGTGTCGGAGATCTGCATCGAGAGCTCGCTAGTGCGCACCGTATAGTTGGCGGGATTTGCCGAGGGATTGCGTTGCAGCTCGGCATACTCATGACGCAGCGTCTCGAGCTGGGCGCGCGTGGCGTCGACGGTTTGTTGTGCGGCCGCAATGCCGGCGTCTCGCTCGACCTTCACCTTGTCGCGGATGCGCTTGGAATCCTCAAGACGTCGAACGAGGCGGTTGCCGGTCTCGCGAGAGCTCGCCTCGCGGGCCTCCACGGCGTCGAGCGCGGCCTTCAGGCGGAGCTCAGTCGCGTCATCCTCTGTCTTCATTTGTTCGAACTGACCCTTGAGCTCTGTCGCTTTGGCGGCGTGGGCATCACGGTCAATCTCGGCTGCCGCAGCGGTCTTTTGCGCTGTGGCGATCGCCTGACGCTGGTCGGCGACGATCTGCTCGTAGCGGCCTGCGATATCCTGGCGCGTCTCGAGTTCCTCGGCCTGATCGGCAATGCGCTGCTCAAGTTCGGCCAGGTGGGCGCGGGCATCGGCAAGTGCCTTTTTCGCGGCGTTCATCTCGCGCATGGCCGAGGCACCCTGGGCGATAAAGGTGCCCACGGCGTTCGCAGTGTTCGAGACAGCGGTCCCCAGTTCGCGGCTCGCGGCGGGGGAGTGCGGGGCGGTCGGGCGAGCGGTGTCGGCGGCGTCCGCATCGGCAGCCTGCGGCGCGGCGATATTGCCGGTACCGCCCTCGACCACAGAAAAGCCTGCTGCGTGCGGATCGACCGCATCGGCGCCAATCGTGGGGTGCTCGAGCTGCAGAAACGAGGGCATGGTGCTGCCCTGGTCGGCAACCGGAGTCTCGCCGGGCACAAAGGTCGAGGCCGCCTCGGCGGCCTCCTCTTCCTCGGCATCAATATCGGCATCGGCGACGGCGTCTTTCATCGCTTTGACAGCATCCATCATGGAGTCCATGACGGCGTCGAGCTCTTCTTCCGAAGACACCTCGATGGGGCCTGCTGCTTGCGGGGCGGCGTCCTTTTCGGAGGCGTCGTCCTGAGCGGGCGCATCGTCGTTTTGCTCATCGGCGTTTTCTGATTCGGGGGTTTCCGCCGTAGCGCTTTCGTCCAAGATGGGGCCGTCGACGTCGGTACCATCGCAGGTCACAGCGTCAGTATCTGTGGTGACGTCTGCGGGATCATCAATATGCTCTTGAGTCTGGGGGTCCAGCTCGTCTGTCATAGGCATGTGCTCCTCATCGTTGTTTGTCACCCTATGATAAAGTCTCGCGCCGACATCCCGCGCGCCGCAGCAAAGTTTCAAAACGTGTTCGATGGCTCGTCTCGTTAACAAAAACTCGGCCGCTCTATTCAATTTTTACTTGACATTCCCTTCGCCGAAAGACGTTGCGCCGTTCGCCTGCCATGGGCTTTATTTTTCACTTGAAGAAGCTAAAGTTGCATTTCAGCTTTTGGCGCGTGAAGTTGGATGCGCGCAGTCGGCGGGCGTGCCCGTCGCGATTTGAAAGGACTTTGTATGGGACTTTTCACTGGTAAGACCGTGATCGTCACCGGCGGCGGCAAGGCCACGCTTAAGGACGGTTCCGCTGGCTCCATCGGCTACGGCATCGATATCGCATTTGCCAAGGAGGGCGCGAACCTCGTCATCACCGGCCGCAACGTCGCCAAGCTCGAGGCCGCCAAGGAGTCTCTCGAGGCCGAGTACGGTGTCAAGGTTCTGCCTGTTCAGGCCGATGTCTCGGCTGGTCAGGACAACGAGGCCGTCGTCCAGAACGTCATCGACAAGGCCATTGAGGAGTTCGGCCGCATCGACGCCGTCGTCAACAATGCTCAGGCCAGCGCCTCGGGCGTGACCATCGCCGATCACACCATGGACCAGTTTAACCTGGCCATTTACTCCGGTCTGTATGCTACCTATCTGTACATGCAGAAGGCCTATCCGCACCTGAAGGAGACCAAGGGCTCCGTGGTCAACTTTGCCTCGGGCGCCGGCCTGTTTGGCAACTATGGCCAGTGCAGCTATGCTGCCGCCAAGGAGGGCATCCGCGGCCTGACCCGCGTTGCCGCCAACGAGTGGGGCAAGGACGGCATCAACGTCAATATCGTTTGCCCGCTTGCTTGGACCGCTGCGCTCGAGAACTTCCAGGATGCTTACCCCGAGGCTTTCAAGGCCAACGTCCACATGCCGCCGGCAGGCCACTACGGCGACGTCGAGAAGGAGATCGGCCGCGTGGTCGTTCAGCTCTGCGGTCCCGACTTTAAGTACATGAACGGCGAGACCGTCACCCTCGAGGGTGGCATGGGCCAGCGGCCGTAGGGGTTACGCGGTTTTTCCAAACCGCGTAACGGCTCGACGCTGCGCGGTCACCAGGGCGACAACTTGTCATTCAAAGAGGGCGGCATGACCAGAAGGTCTATGCCGCCCTCTTTTCATGCCAATTTGTTCGCCATGGCGACCGCTCGCTGACGTCGCCAGAGCATCGGCGTTGCCTTGGCTGTTGGAGATGATCTCGTAGTCGTTGGGGACGTTCTTAAATGACTAGTTATAAGGGACACTCTTGCCGGCACTTGGGGACAGTCCCTAAGTGCCGGCAGATTGGGACACTTCTTTGCAAGATGGCGCTGAAGATTGTCCCCGACGACTAGTCGTTTAATGCATCAGTTTCTGTCGAGTCGGTGCTTCTTGCGGGTTGCCCGTATAATGGTTTGCGTATGAACCGCAACCAAGGAGTTCCAGTTTATGGACCAGAGCCTTTTTAAATTCGACCTGATCGCCGAGGACCCGACGACGCACGCGCGCGCCGGCGTACTGCACACCCCGCACGGCGACATCGAGACGCCAATCTTTATGCCCGTGGGCACCAAGGCAAACGTCAAGGGTATTCCTACCGAGACCGTCAAGCAGCTCGGCGCCCAGATCGTGCTTGCCAATACCTATCACCTGTCCATGCGTCCCGGCGAGGATACCATCGCCGAGCTGGGCGGCCTGCACAAGTTTATGAACTGGCACGGCCCTATCCTCACCGACTCGGGCGGTTTCCAGGTGTTCAGCCACAACGACGCGGTTAAGCTCACCGATGAGGGCGTGCGCTTTATCGTCAACGATTACGACGGCCGCCACGTGTTCTGGACGCCCGAGGACAACATGGAAATCGCCATGAAACTCGGCTCCGACATCTGCATGCAGCTGGACCAGTGCCCGGGCTATCCCGCCACGCGCGCCTACGTTGAGCGCGCCGTTGAGCTGTCGAGCATGTGGGCCGAGCGCTGCTATAAGGCGCATACCCGCGACGACCAGGCACTCTTTGGTATCGTCCAGGGCGGCATGCACCTAGATCTGCGCCTGCGCTCGCTGCGCCATCTGGAGGAGTGCGGCGACTTCCCCGGTTACGGCATCGGCGGCTACTCGGTGGGCGAGGACCACGAGACCATGTTCGAGACCCTGGCGCCGCTTGTGAGCGAGTACATGCCCAAGCACAAGCCGCGCTACCTGATGGGCGTCGGCAACCCCACCACCCTCGTGCGCGGTGTGGGCGTGGGCATCGATATGTTCGACTGCGTGCTGCCAACGCGCACCGGCCGCATGGGCACGGCATTCTCCAGTGAAGGTCGCCTTAACTTCCGCAACGCCCGCTTTGCGCATGACGACGGCCCCATCGATCCCACCTGCACCTGCCCGGTGTGCACGGGCGGTTACAGCCGTGCGCTCATCCGTCACATGGTCACGCAGAAGGAGATGCTCGGCGGCATTCTGCTGTCGATGCACAACATCTACTACCTGCTCAACCTTATGCAGCGTGCCCGTCAGGCCATTATCGAGGGCCGCTACGGTGCGTTCGTGGGCGACTGGATGAACAGTCCTGCTGCGGTGGATTACTAAGGGCGACAGACACGCTTGCGGAGCGTGGGCAACGGCAAAGGCTGAGCGGCAGCCGGTCATCACGTTCGCTAACACCGTGTGCACGACCGCTGACCGATAGCTTGCAAGTGCTTGATGCATCGTGGGTACCATACCGAATAGTTGATGCTCGGGCGGGTGTTTGACGCATGGCGTCGACCCCGCCCGTTTTTCTTTTTCTCGATAGGAGCACCCATGATTAAGAATGAGAACGTCGAGGGCGAGCCTGCCTACGACGAGACGTATCGCCGCGGTCCCGTGGTCATGCGCGGCCCCATGATTCCTAAGGACAACACCTATGCCAACCTGCTGGCGCCTGAAGATTCGACCGACTGGTTGCACGCCGATCCGTGGCGCGTGCTGCGCATCCAGGCCGAGTTTGTCGATGGCTTCGGCGCGCTTGCCGAGCTTGGTCCTGCAGTGACCATCTTCGGCAGCGCCCGCACGCCCAAGACCGATCCACTCTACAAGGCGGCGCGCGCGGTCGGCCGTAAGATTGCCCAGCGCGGCGTGGCGGTTATCACCGGTGGCGGCCCCGGCATCATGGAGGCGGCCAACAGGGGAGCGGCGAGCGTCAACGGCAAGTCAGTTGGCTTGGGCATTGAATTGCCGCACGAGCAGGGGCTCAACAAATACGTGAACCTCGGTATGGACTTCCGCTACTTCTTTGTGCGCAAGACCATGTTCGTCAAATACAGCTCGGGCGCCATCGTGTTTCCCGGCGGGTTTGGCACGCTCGACGAGATGTTCGAGGTGCTCACGCTGGTGCAGACGCACAAGGTCAAGCGCATGCCGCTCGTGCTGGTGGGCAGCGAGTACTGGCAGGGCCTGTTCGACTGGCTCAACGGCCCGGTAATGAGCGCCAGTATGATTAGCCCGCTCGACCCGGATCTGGTACACATTACCGACGACCTCAACGAGGCCGTTGACATTGCGCTCAGCGGGTTGATGTAGAGCAATCGTGTCTACCGCGACATGAATATGCATGGCAATCTGATGCTATCTAACGTCAGGTTGCCATTTATATTGGGTATACTGATGCAAAAGACGAGGGCAAGGAGGTCGCGTATGTCTACTGCAACGGTTAAGCCTACGACGGTTCGCCTCGAAGAGGGGCTCAAGGAGCAGGCGACTGAGTTCTTGGATTCGGTCGGCCTCAGCCTCAATTCCTATCTCAATCTTGCCGTTCGGCAGCTGGTAAATCAGCGAAAGATTCCTTTTGAGATTGTAGGAAGGGCGGAGATGCCCAACGAGGCGACGAGGCGTGCCATGGTGATCGCCGAGGCTCATGAGTTGGGGATTTTGCCGGACGATAGCCCGTCATTCAATAACGCTGATGAGCTTATGTCATTCCTCGATGAGGAATAGCGATGTTCGAGATTAAAGTCGAGGCTCAATTTAAGGCGGACTACAAACGAACGATGCGCATGCATCCGCAGCTAAAAAGTGAGTTTAAAGCGGCGGTTGCAGAGCTTGTGGCTCATGGGTCACTTCCGGCGGAGTATGGCGCCCACGAGCTCTCAAACCCGGGCGGAAACTACAACGGCCACATCGATTTCCACCTATCCGATGGCTTGGTCGATGTGGTCGTTCTTTATCTTCCCCATAAGACTAACCCAGTGATTAGGCTGGTGAGAATGGACTCGCATGAGGAACTGTTTCAGGGTCCGCTGGGCTGATCGCCGATTTCCAAGTTGCGGTGGAATAGGGACTGATTTGCGGTCGATTGGCCAAAAACAGTCCCTATTTCACCGCAACTGATAGGCGCGCCCCGTTCGCTGCTGCGGCCCCCGGTTCTCCTCATTGCTGGATTTCGCTCAAAAACTCAGCGGCGACTTCGTTGCTTTTGAAACGGATGCTGCGGTCTTCTTTCTTGGGGAATGCCAGCAGCGGGATAGTCCCGTACCAGACAGTTTCCTCGTCAATCACGGCCGCGCACAGCCGCCCTTTGGCCTTGACGGAATAGTCGACGTTCATCTCGGCAAAAATCGCTTTCGCGTCATCGCGCGGAGGTGAGGCAACATAAACCTCAAGGGTAATCCCACGGGCGGCTGCGCCTGCGAGTGTGGTGGTGAGTTTCGTGAGGCATGCGGCGGATGCGTAGGATGCGGCTATGAAGGCACTCTTTGTGGCACCGGTGATGTCTTTAATTAATGCCTCAATAGCGTTTGCCGGCTCTATGAGAATGTTGTAATCGGGTTGCTCGCTGTCCTCTGCTGAATAAATTTCGTACCCCAACTTGGCGTACGTCTTGAGTCTTTTCTGGTACATGCGGGCGAGCATGGGTATCGACAGGTCAATGTAGTCGAATATCTCAACCTGTTGCTTGCCCTCGTGGCTTCTATGCAGTCTGCCCACCTGCTGCGTTACGCTGCCGTCCCAAGATATCGGCGTGGCAATGAAAAGGGTGTCAAGGTAGGACAGATCGAAGCCCTCGCTCAGAAGGCTTTCGGTGGCGACGATGATTCGATGTTCATGCTCAAAGCCGGGAAGACTGTTCAGTATCGCTTTTCTTTCTTTGGCGCCGATTTCTCCGGTTAAGAGTATGGGCTCGTGTCTGCGATCATTAAGCAACCTGAACAGTTCCTCAGCATGCTTTTTCCTTTTGGATAGTATGAGCGGATGTCGACCGTTTGACGCTGCTTCGAGGGCGTCATCGACAATCAATTCGTTTCTTGCCGCATGTGCACACAGCATATCGAGAATCTGATTGAAGCTTGCATCCGGCTCGTAGGCGGATAGCCGAATGCCGGTAAATCTCGGTCGAACGATGCGCTGGATGCCCTGCTGAATTGCCTGCGTTTTTGGATCGATGACATAGCGAAGCGGGCCGCAGAGCATCGAGAGCGCCCGCGTGAGTCCGTCGGAGCGCTCGGGTGTCGCGGAGAGGCCATATATATATTTGGCTGGAGCGGACTTGAGGACGAGCTCGAGCTGTGGCGCGGCAGCATGGTGGCATTCGTCGCAGATAATGAGGCCGTAATTACGAACAAGGTTCTTAACTATCGGCTCCCCGGTTTGGGAGTCTTTGCCAGATAGCGACTGAAAGGAAGCGACGTCGATAAGGCCGCTGACGGCGGTTTTGCCCCCTCCGATTTGTCCAATAAGGGGAGGTTGCTTTTTGCTGATTCGTCCTTTTGGCGTTCGGACCGGCTCTCTGGTGTCCGTAATGTCGAGAAATCGTTCGAGCTGCGATTTCCATTGGGCTATGAGCGCGGTCTTTGGAACAATGACGAGCGCCGGAAGACCAACGGCGGCAATAAGATAAGCTCCGATGACGGTTTTACCGAAGCCCGTTGGCGCAGACATGATTCCGTCTTCGTATTCAAGCATCTGGTCGGCGGCAATTTGCTGTTCGGGATGAAGGGTCCCTTTGAATGCCATCTCAATTGGATTGCCTGTGCTACGTTCGTCTGAATAATGGGCAGTAACGTGGGCTTCTTGAATCAGCTGCTCAAGTTGGGCTTTGCAGCCTCTGGGAATCGCGACGCGGCCATCTCTAAGTTCGCTTAGGTCTATGAGTCGCGGTTTGCCGAATACTGATTGATGCATAGATTGCGCACGGAAGAACTCCGGGTTGGCAAATGTCGCAAGCCTGCGGATTTCCATTTGAGCTGCCGGGCTCAGAGACTTTTCGGGGATGTAGAGCATATCGGCTTGTGTGACGAGCAGGTTCGAGGGGAAGTCTCGTGGCGTGAGCGGGAGCCGCTTTCGTGGCTTTTGGACATTGCGCCTGGTTTTGTTTGTCGCTGCAGCTGTTGCTATTCCAAGCGGTTTGTTTTTGGTGTCCTCGATCAGACGATCCACCGTCGCACGCGAGATTAGTTGGATTTGCGAAAGGTAAAGCCATTGGTCGGGAAAGGGCTCGAATCGTTCGTCAACAAATACGCTGTTTCCTTCCCGCTGCGCTTTTCCCTGAAAGGGCAGCGCAATGAGATTTCCAAAGCCGCCTTCAGGAATGGTGGACTGCGCGGGTATCATTCGGTCAAAGGCTTCGAAGGTGATTGTCTTGTTGAGTGCCGCTGCTTCGGCGATAAGGCAGCTACCGAAATCTCGTGCTGTCTTTGCGTTTATAGGTTCTAGGAAGAAAAACCAGATATGCGCGCCGTTGCCTGACCTTGATCGCTCGACCGCAGCGTTAATTCCATGGTTTTTTACGACAAGCCTGATAGCGTTTGTCGCTTCTTTCCAATCGGCTTTGTCAAAATCAATGACAAGGACATTTGTGTTGCAGTCTTTGTCGAGAACATATTGACCTATGACGTCCCGGAGCCTGTCGTCGCTGCCTTTGAAATGGGCGATAATGGCGGCATCGTTCAGCTCAAGGAATGTGCGGCTGCGACATTCAGCGCATTTAATTCTGTGATGGTTTGCTTTGAGGCAAATGCCTGGCTTCCACTCATTTGCGCAGGCGGGTGTATAGCCGATGCCCCCGTCTTTTCTGCGATACCCGTGAGCGTGCACATCTTTGCGGCCGGTAAAAAGATTGCGAAAGAGCTCGAGTTTGTCGCGCGCTGGGCTCGCGCTGGTAACGATGCCCTCGGTCTGTGCACGTTCGCCGAAAGATTTGCCGGCTTTGTCCCATTCTTCGAGTGTTGCGTAACGGATGTCTGGACCGTTGCTACAGATTACGATCTGCTTACGCGGATCTGAAGCGTGGACAACCGTTTTATTGAGTTTGAATAAGGCGTTCCCGAAAAGGGCGTATTGATGCACGGCGTTGCTCATTTGAATGCCATTCTTGTCAGCGTTCATTGGGATGAGGGTACGTCATTTCAGCTTTATGAGATCGCGTCGAAAATGTTGGTGTAAGGGTGACGCCCTAGCGCCCGTTTAACGAAGAACGGCCTTCGTCCTAGAATCTGAAATCACCACAACAACAGGTTCTAGGAAAGGACGAAGACCGCTATGGAAATCTTATCAGACCC
>DBFMRS010000110.1:0-7843 GCA_048387515.1 Collinsella sp. | reverse complement strand
GGACCTGCTTAAGGGCGGCATCGAGCAGGTGCGTGGCGGTGTGGTTGCGGCGCAGGAAGCCACGGCGCTCGGCGTCGAGCGCGGCGGTAACAGCGGCACCGACGGCCAGCGTGCCCTCGGCAACGTGGGCGACGTGAGCATACAGGCCGTTGTGGTTCTTGGTATCGGAAACGGTCAGCGCAACGCCCTTGGCAGAAAGATTGCCGGCATCGCCCTGCTGACCACCCATCTCGGCATAGAACGGGGTGCGGTCGAGCACAACCTCGACGTCTTCGCCGGCGACAGCGGACTCGACGGACTCGCCGTTGCGCACGATGGCGACAACCTTGGCGCCCTCAATCACATCGTTGTCATAGCCGTCGAACTCGGTCGCTGCGACCTTGTCGGAAAGCTCGACCCACACGTCGTTGAAGCTGCCCCAGGCGTCGCCCTTGGCATTGGCGCGGGCGCGGGCCTTCTGGTCCTCCATGCAGGCAGTGAAGCCGTCCATGTCGACGTCGTGGCCAGCGGTGCCGGCGATCTCGACGGTCAGGTCGATGGGGAAACCAAAGGTGTCGTGCAGCTTAAAGGCAACATCGCCCGGAAGCACAGCACCCTCGGCAAGCGCTGCCAGGGCCTCGTCCAGATAGACGCGGCCGTTGTCGAGCGTCGTGGAGAAGCGCTCCTCCTCGGAGGCGACGATACCCTTGACGAGGGCGACGTTCTTAAGCAGCTCGGGATAGGCCTCGCCCATCTGAGCGTTAACCTCGTCGATGAACTTGGTAAGGAAGGCGCCCTCGATGCCCAGCAGGCGACCGTGGAACACGGCACGACGGAGCAGGCGCCGAAGGACGTACTCGCGACCCTCGTTACCGGGAAGGATGCCGTCCGAGATCATAAAGTCGACGGCACGGGAGTGGTCGGCGATGATACGCAGCGAGCGGCTGGCACCGGAGTAATCGTCGGCGTCATAGGTCTTACCGCTGATCTCCTCGCCCAGCTTGATGAGGTGCTGCATCAGATCGCCGTCGTAGTTGGCGGTCTTGTGCTGCATGATGGCGGCCATGCGCTCAAGGCCCATGCCCGTATCGAGGTTACGGTGCGGCAGCTCCGGCATGGAGCCGTCCTCCTGGCGGTCGTACTGGGTAAAGACGAGGTTCCAGAACTCCAGAAAGCGGTCGCAGTCGCAGCCAGGCTTGCAGTCGGGGCTGCCGCAGCCGACCTCCTCGCCCATGTCAAAGTAAATCTCGGAGCACGGACCGCAGGGGCCGGTGGGGCCAGCGGCCCAGAAGTTGTCGTCCTCGCCCAGGCGGGAGATGTGGTCCTCAGCAACGCCCAGAGAACGCCACACGTCGTGGGTCTCGTCGTCCTCGGTAAAGACGGTGAAGTACAGGCGGTCGAGCGGCAGCTTGAACTCCTTGGTGATGAGCTCAAAGGCCCAGGCGCAAGCCTGCTCCTTGGAGACGCCGCCAAAAGAGAAGTCGCCGAGCATCTCGAAGAAGGACAGGTGACGGCCGTCCTCGCCGATGCAATCGATGTCGTTGGTGCGGACGCACTTCTGGCAGGAAATCGCGCCGATCTCCTTCATGGTCTTCTTGCCCTGGTAGTACTCCTTAAATTGGTTCATGCCGGCGTTGGCAAGCAGCAGCGAGGGATCATCGGGGACGAGGGACGAAGAAGGATAGAGCTTAAGACCGCGCTCCTCAAAGAAGTTGAGGAACTTGGAGCGGATCTCGGCCGTAGTCATTGACGGGTAGTCAGCACTCATAGAGGGAATCTCCTCGGTTTCACATCGAAACAGTTCAAACGTAACGATATTACCATCCCACCGCGCCTGTGCAAAAAAGAGGGCCGCCAAACAGCGACCCTCCAGCGAAAGTGCACGTTATTCAGTACTGTGCGATCCTTTGAAAAAGGACTGCTGTAGAATTACATATAAGAATCACCCGGAAGGAGCAATCGATGAAAAGTAAACGATTTGTCCTGAATGCACTTCTGGTACTAGCACTTTTAGCGCTCTTGGCCTTCTCCTGCTGGTACGCAAACCAACCAGCATTTGGCTACGTATTGTATGCAGTAATGTCCGGCGATAAGGCTTATTACACTCTACGCGTAATTGACGTTCTCTTTTTCTATGTAGCCGGCCCCTTATCAATCGCTTTGCTCGCGTTTATTGTCATTTACAACTTCAAGAAACGTTAATAGGGCCTATTTAGAATCCGAATCGTCCATGGAGCCGTCGATGCCGGTTTTGGTATCGTCGTCCGAGTTGGAGTCATCGTCCTTGGCGAAGGGATTCTTGAAGAAGCCCGTGGCATCGGGTTGCAAGCCCGAGAGCTTGATCCAAGGATTATCGAACTCGGGCTTAGGCATCGCTTGGGCCTCGGGCGCAGTCTCGTTGCCGATGAGCTCGGACTCGTAAATGAAGGTGTCGTCGCCGAGCGCGTCGTAGGCGGCGACCGGGTTGCCATCGGCATCGCGGTACGGTGTGCCCTTAAACACGGCGCCGTCATAGGCCACAAGCTGGCGGCCGGTCTCATTCTCGAAGTAGAACACGAAGATACCTTTGAGGGCCGCACAAAGCGGGATGGCAATAATCATGCCGATGGGGCCCATGAGTGCCGAGCCAATAACGAGCGCCGTGAGGCTCATGATGGGATGCACCTGCACCGAGCTCTGCATAACCTTAGGCGAAATCACGTTATCGGTGACGTTTTGCGCGACCATCGTCACGACGAGCGTCCATAACGCCAACATGGGGCTGAACATGAAACCGAGCACTGTGGCGATTGCTGCGCTCACCCAAGGACCGACGACTGGAACCAAATGCATGATGCCGGTAAAGATAGCCATGAGCGCCGCATACGGATGGCCGATGATCATAAAACCGATAAAGGCGAGGAAACCACCGCAGATGGACGTCACGACCATACCGCGCATGTAGCCGCCGACAGAGCGAGAAAGGATGGCGACCATAAAGCGGTACGAGGTCTCCTTCTCCTGACCGATGATGGTGCAAATCTCGTGGTGCATGCGAGGGTAGTCGCAGGCCATCCAGTACGCAAGCACCAGACCAAGGAAGATCACGAACAACTGCGAGGCCGTATTGGTGATGAGCGGGAACACACCGCGGCCAAGCTCGGCAGCGATCTGAGACACGTACTTTGATGCCACAGTAACAAGCGACGAAAGATTATCGTCCAAATACTCCTTGAGCGGCGTGTTGTTGAGCGTCTTGGCATGCGAAATCATCTCGTTGAGATCGCCACCCGCAACACGAAGCTGCTCGGGCAGACGGCTCAGGACTTCCATGATCTGACCAAAGAGAATCGGCGACAAGATGCAAACGACACCGACGAGCACGGCAACAACAACAATAAGCGCGATAAGCGAACCGATGCCGCGATTCACGCCATGGTGCTCGAGCCAGTTGGTGATCGGGGACATCACAAAAGCAATGATGGAGCCGACGGCAAGAAACTCAATAACCGGTGCCAGGATGCCCATAAGGTTAAAGATGACAGCAGCAATAACAATGCAGCCGACAACAGCCCAAATGCGCAGCGTCAGAATGCGGGTGTCGCGCAGCACGCGATCGGTTTGTTGGGGGTGCTCACTCATGAACGAATCATCACTCCGTCGGGGTCGATCTTGTCCTGAATCTTCTTAAGCGTGCGGCGCAGCAGACGCGAAACCTGCACCTGAGAAATACCCAGCTTCTTGGCGATCTCGATCTGGGTCATGCCCTTCACAAAGCGCAGCTCGATCACCTCGCGCTCGCGCGGCGAGAAATCGCGGATGGCTTCCTCGATCACCAGGCGGTCATCGGTAAAGTCGAGCTCGTTGTCATCGTCGGCGTAACGGTCGAGAATCGACGGCGCATCGTCGGAATCGGACGCACCAGGAGCCTCGATGGGCACCGAGGTATAGGCCGAAGACGATTCCATAGCCTCGAGGACCTCATCGACAGTCACATCTAGATACTCAGCGATCTCCTCAACCTTGGGCGAACGCTGCAGCTCGTTGGTAAGTTTGTCAGTAGCCTGGTTGACCTTGGCCGAGAGCTCCTGCAGACGACGCGGTACGCGCACGCTCCAGCCCTTGTCGCGGAAATGGCGTTTGATCTCGCCCAGGATAGTGGGTGTCGCAAACGTCGTGAACTCGAGTCCGCGCTCGGGATCAAAACGGTCGATAGCCTTGAGCAAGCCCAGATAGCCGACCTGCATGAGGTCGTCGAGCGGCTCGCCGCGATTCTTAAATTTGTTGGCAAGAAACCTTACCAGGTTCATATGGGACATGACGAGCTGCTCGCGGGCGTCCGGATCACCGGTCTCCTTGTAGCGACGAAACAGCTCGCGGGTTTTCTCCTTGTCCCAAGCGGTCTTACCGCTCCGGGAACGTTCGGTCATATTAGATATCCGCCTTGAGGTCGAGGGAAAGCGTCAGGGGCGCCGCAGTCTTTTCGTAGGAATCGCACACGCTCGCGAGGATGAGCTCGGCATACACCGCAGCTTGGTCGTCTTCATCGACCGTAGCCTGATCGCCAAAGGTAATAGTCATGCCAACGTGGGTCTCATCGACATCGAATTTGATGGTGATGTCGTCGCAGTCGACCGCGGTGCAACCAAAAATGAAAGCCTCCTCGGCAGCCATGCGGATGTCCTCAATGCGATCGACAGACATAGAGCACAGGGCACCAACGTTGGCTGCCGTCATGCGCACAAGGCGAGCGAGACGCGGGTCGCCGGCAACGGTCAGCGTGATAGGGCAGGTTGCTTCGCTACTCATCGCAGGACTCCTCAGAGGTCTCGGCGGGCGTGTAAGTGTAATACTGAGCCGGCTTGGCTACAGACTTCTGGCCATCATCGTCGCCCGCGGCGGCCTCGTCCTCGCCAATTAGGACGCGCTCGGTAGGTTGCTCAGCCTCCGCAGCGGCAGCGGCGAGCTTGCGCTCGGCGTCAGCTGCAGGAGCCTTCACCTTATTGAAGAGCCTCTGCACAGCACCGGCGGCAGAATCAGTCACACTCGACACAGCATTGCTGGCCTCAGCCATGCTACCGGTGACCTCAGAAATGTCGCGAACCACGGCTTCGACCTCTACGAGATTGGAGGTAAGGGCATCAACTGCCGTCTTACTCGACTTAAGCAGCGGCTCCATCTGGGCAAGTGCCGGCGTAAGCTCGTCGACAGCGCCGTCGAGTTTTGCCACCACCGGCTGCGCCTCGGCGATGGTGTTATTGAGGTCGTTCACGGTCTTATCGAGCGAGTCGACAACGTTGCGGGTCTTGCGCAGGGTAAGCGCGAGCTCAACAATAGCCCACACGCCGGCAATGGCAAGCACCAGCAGGGCGATTTGAATGGGACTCATACAAGCCTCCCGAAGGAATCGAAATACAGACGCCTTTCATGGTACCCCAAAGAAGGGGGAAGATACCCAAAGGGAATGTGCGAGGTGCCAAGGACCTACTTGGGCGCGTTACCGCTACGGTCGCGTTCGCTTTGCTCTACGCGCCACTCTTCCCAGCCGCGGCCCGCAGGCTGCCAGAACGCGCCACGCTCCAGCCCCTCGGGCAAATAGCGCTGATCGACCCAGCCTTCGGGATAATCATGCGGATACTTGTATACACCGTATTCGTCGCTACCTGGGCGATGACGATCGCGCAAATAACTCGGCACCTCACGTAAACCGCTGCTATGAATATCGGCCAACGCCGCGTCAATCGAGGCCTCGCACGCATTGGATTTTGGCGCCAAGCACACATAGAGTGCAGCCTGAGCCAGGTTAATGCGGCACTCGGGATAGCCAATGACCTCGGCAGACTTAAACGCGGCATGCGCCACCAAAAGCGCCTGCGGGTCGGCGTTGCCAACATCCTCAGAAGCGTGAATCATAATGCGGCGAGCGATAAACTTAGGATCCTCCCCAGCATCGATCATGCGCGCGAGCCAATAGATCGTGGCATCGGGGTCACTACCGCGCATGGACTTGATGAAAGCACTGATGATGTCGTAGTGCATGTCGCCGTTTTTGTCATACGTAAAGCCGCGACGCGGGTTGGCAATCTTCACGTCATCCACGGTGATGGGATAGCGCTCCCCCGCCGCAGGCGCTGGCGTTCCCTCGGTATCGGGACGCGTGACGGCAATCTCGCTCGCAAGCTCGAGCGTCGTGAGCGCCGAGCGAGCGTCACCCGCTGCCAGCGTGCAAATGGTCTTGACCGTATCCTCATCGGCCGAGAACTTTCCGTTCAAGCCCTGTGGTGCCTCGAGCGCACGCTCAATAAGCGTGGCGATATCCTCATCCTTCAGATGTTCAAGCTCCACCACGCGCCCGCGCGACAACAGTGCCGAGTTGACCTCAAAGTACGGGTTCTCTGTCGTAGCGCCGATCATAATGACGGTACGGTTCTCAACTGCATGCAGCAGGGCATCCTGCTGCGACTTAGAGAAGCGGTGAATCTCATCGATGAATAGAATGGTGCGGCGGTCGTACGTATTCAGGCGCGTCTTGGCCTCATCAATCACACGACGCAGGTCCTTCACGGTACCCATGACGGCGCTGACCTCAACAAACTCGCTCTTGGTATGGTTGGCGATAATGTGGGCCAGCGTCGTCTTGCCCGTACCGGCAGGCCCGTACAGAATCACGCTCGAAAGCACGTCGTGCTCGATCGCGGCACGCAGCCATGAACCCTTACCGACGGCCTTTTGCTGGCCCACGTACTCGTCGAGCGAATTGGGGCGCATGCGCACCGCAAGCGGCGCATTCTGAAAGGAACGCTCGCGCGTCGAAGCAGAAAAAAGGTCGTCCATAGCCATCCCGTGTATCAATCAAAAACGTTTTCCACTAACAGTATACCGAATTTATACGAACTACCGTTCGTTAATATAGGTACGGTGCGGAAACTCCAGACCAGGGAACAGCTTGCTCGTCAGTTCGCAGAAATAACCGTCCGTCATGCTCGTGATATAATCCACCACGGCTTGATCCTTGTCGTCCTGCCAGGCATAGGTGCGATCATAGTAGGAAAGCTGCTGCTCAATGCGCGAAATGTGGTGCTTAAAGATGTAAGAGGACTCGTCGCCACTGTTTAGATCCCGCAGGCAACGGTCGTAGAGCTTTACGAACGCCTCGCGCAGCTCCGCCTCGGAATCGCCTTCGATACCGCCCTTGCTATAGATCTTCTCGTAGTTCTCGCGCTTGGCTCGGCGAATTTCCTCAAACAGGTCCTCGCTCATCTCGATGCGCGGCTTACCATAGCTGTGCTCAACGATATCGATGGAGGCATGAGTGAGGATCCAACTGTTGTAGGCACCGCCCCGGCCATCATCAAAAGCGTAGGGCGAAAGCAGGCCCGCCGCGATCGCATCCTGACGGTCACGACCGACGTAGGCAAGAATATCCGAGATGCGAACGACGCAGCCCTCGAGCGTCATAGGACGCAGATGCTCAATTGCGCTATAGCCCGTGGCAATGCAATCCTCAACCGTCTGGTCAAACTGGTCAAAGGAGCCCATGTCCGAGAGCTCAAACACACGCTGCTCGTACTCGCCGTTATGGCATAGCACTCCGTCGAGCGCCTGGAGCGACACGTTGCGGCCATACAACGCGTCGAGCACGCGAACCGACTGCACGTTATGGAAAAAATAACGCCCCGTACGCTCATGATAGATATCGTTGAGGAAGCGCTCGCCGGCATGGCCGAAAGGCGTGTGTCCCAAGTCGTGACCCAGGCCAATCGCCTCGATCAGATCGCAATTGAGCCCCAGGGCGCGACCGATATCGCGCGCAATGCGGGAGACAAGCTGTACGTGCAAACCGCGGCGTGAAAGATCATCATTGCTACGGAAGCTAAAGACCTGC
>DBFMRS010000109.1:0-6695 GCA_048387515.1 Collinsella sp. | reverse complement strand
GCGCCGGTTTGACCGGCCCGTCACGGGTCAATCTGCAGTGCGGCCCGAACCCCGTGAGGGCCGGCGCCTTTAGACGCGTGCCGGAAATCCAAGGGTTATACCCTAAGAGCAAACCACCCCTTTTAGGGGTGGTTTTGATTTTCAAACAACCGTCTGCAATTCCCGTTATAACCAGAGCTTTGCGTTCTGCCTATGGCCCTTACGGGTACAATATCCAAGATATTTTGACTGTTAGAAGGAGTCTCATGACGGAGTCCTCTCAGCATACGTCTAAGCCCCAGGTCGAGGTTGAGGCCTCGGGCGGAGATGACAATAAGAGCGCACGCCGCGGCGCCATCTTTATCGGCGTCGTGCTGGTAGGTTATATCGTCTATCTGGTGGTAACCGGGCAGATGGGGCAGTTCTGGGCCGCTATGTCGAGCGTCCAGGCGTCATGGCTCGTTGTCGCGTGTCTTTGCATGTTCATGTACCTGTTCTTTGGCATTGTGGCCTATGCGATCGCCGTCTGGCTCGATCCCAATTCGCCCGTCGGCATCCGCGACCTGATCTCGGTCGAGGCGAGTGGCATCTTCTTTGGCAACCTGACGCCCATGATGATGGGCTCCACCCCGGCTCAGATCTATCGCCTGACCAAGGCCGGCCAAAACGTGGGCGAGGCCGGCGCCACGCAATTCACGCGTTTTATCGTGTACCAGTTTGGCCTGGTCGCCTGGGGCGCTATCCTGCTGCTCGCCCGTATGCCGTTTTTTGCCGAACGCTACGGCGACATGACGCTGCTGTGCGTCTTTAGCTTTGGTGGACACTGCTGCATCTTGCTTGGCATCTTCGCCGTCGCGCTCATGCCTAAGACCGTCACGCGCGTCGCCCATTGCATCATCAATTGGCTTGAGCGCATTGGTGTCTCGGCCACTAAGATCGAGGGATGGCGCACGTTTGTCGATGGCGAGATCTACTCCTTCTCCGAGAAGTTCAAGCTTTCAGCCGGACATTTTTCTTCCATGCTGCTCACGGTGGTCATCACCATGCTGCAACTCGCGTTTTTCTATCTGGTGCCGTATTTCCTGATGCTTGCCTTTGGCCACCACGAGGTCGACTTTTTCTCGGTCATGGCCGCGAGCGCCTTTGTCCAGCTGCTGAGCTCTGCGGTCCCCCTGCCCGGTGGAACTGGTGGCGCTGAGGGCGGCTTTGCATTGTTCTTGGGTCATTTCTTTGGGTCGGCTTCGACCGCCGGCTATCTGCTGTGGCGCCTCATTACGTTTATTGCACCGACCATTTTGGCTGCGCCCCTGCTGGGACTTAAGAGCGCCCACAACGAGAGCATCCATGCGCGCTGGGATCGTGTGATGCGCAAGCTCGGTCGCACGCCTCAGACGCCCTCTGCGCCCACTATGCCGCACCCCACGAATGCTGTTACCGTTGACCCCAAGAAGCGCGCTCAGAAGGCTTCTGGGACCGCTAAGCCGGCTCATAAAGCCTATGTGCGCCAGACAGGCGATGGTATTCGCGTATCTCCGTCGGCACTCAATAAGAAGAAGCATCCCAAGTCGCAGTAGGGCAGTCGTGCGTTCTTCATGATGCGGGGCATATTTGTGCTGTATGGGGGATAATCCTCTTACGTAGATTATCTCTCATCTGTTGATGAATGCTTGCATATCGAAGGGACACGCCCATGGCAACCAGCAAACCGCGTCTTGATCGTCGCATCATTCGCAGCCGTAATGCCATCCTTTCGGCTTTCGAGCGCCTGCTCATGGAAAAGCCGCTGGCAGACATTACGGTGAGTGCCATCGCGCGCGAGGCCAATGTCGACCGCAAGACCTTTTACGTTCACTTTGGTACGGTTGACGGCCTGCTCGATGCCATTGCCGTCGATGTGGTGGAGATGATTGTCGACTCGGTCGAGAAAACGCTTGCTTCTATGGACGGTGACACCAGCGAGCGCGCTCTTGGCGCGGCGGCGACCTTCTTTAAAACCGTTAATGAGGCACTGTGCAACAACTTAGTGCTCAATCGTCAGCTGATTGAGAACATTCCGCTCGATGATTTTATGGCTCGTCTTCGTGCGCCGCTCGAGCACGAGATTGCCGAGCGCGATCTGCTGCCCCAAGGTCTCAAGGACGAGATGTTCGACTACTATCTGGCGTTTTTGCTGTCGGGTATTATCGGTATCTATCGCACGTGGGCGCTGTCTGACGGCTCGGTTCCTATCGAGCGCGTCTCGGAGGTCGCCAACGACCTAACTCTCAATGGCCTGTCGAGTCTGGAATCTCGCTTGGATTAGGCCTAGTTGGGCTCGTCGGCGTGGAAATTCCTGTTCCTGAGGTTCTCCGGCGCCTTGGAGACCTTGCCGGCGTAGGAGCTGTAGCCTGAGGATCCTTAAAAGAAAGTCCAGTTTATCCTTCCCACTCCAATTTTGGAATCCTCCGATGCGCCTTCGCACGCTTGCATGACCTCGATACCATGCGATCGTGCGAACTCGACGAGCTCTGCGTTGCGGGCGTTTATGGTGCCGAAGGCGGCGGGGCACACGATAAGGCGCGCGCAGTGGACGAGGAGCTCTTTGGCGCGGGCTATGGTTTTATCCCCGATCGGCTCGAAGGCGCGCTCGGCCACGCATTCCGTCGCCAGGTCGCGCGCGAGCTCGCAGTCGATGTCCCCTTCGTGCAGAATGCCCGCGTAGAACGCCTTGCCCTGCCGGATGAGCTGGCGAAACACAGCTGACCCCGTACCTGCGCCGGCGATGACGAACGTGTGCGCATCGCCGTGTGGGCGCCCAATTTCCACGCTGCCGAAGCGCTCGTTGAAGGTGCCATGTTGAAGGCCGTAGAGCTCGCCAATCGTCTCGCGCGTGAATATGTCCTCGGGTGCGCCGGCGCGGAAGACCCGGCCGTCCTTCACGCAAATCACCTTGTCGGCGCTTTTCTGCGCGAGCTCGAGTTCGTGGATGGACATGATGACAGCCACATTCTGCGATTTCGCAAGGTGGCGAAGTATTCGCAGCAGGTCGATCTGGTAGCGGATATCGAGATACGATGTGGGCTCGTCGAGCACGAGCACACGCGGATCCTGCGCGATGGCGCGTGCGAGCATGACGCGCTGGCGTTGCCCGTCGCTTATCTGCATGAAGTCGCGCTCGGCGAGCTTTTCCACATGTGCGGTTTTCATGGCCTCGTCGACCCGACTATGGTCGTCAGGCGAGAGTGTTCCCATTCGCCCGGTGTAGGGATGCCTTCCCGCCTCTACGATATCGCGGCAGGTGAGGAGCTCGGTCCGGGGGCGATCTGTCAGCATAACGGCAAGGTTCCTTGCGAACTCCGCCGTCTTCCATCGGGAAATCTCTCGCCCGTCGAGCTCGACCGTGCCGGCATGCGGTGCCAGATGGCGTGTGATTGTTTTCAAGATGGTCGACTTGCCCGAGCCGTTCGGCCCGATGAGCGCCACGACGTCGCCCGCGCGAACCTCCAGATCGACGCCTTCGACTACGACCTTCTTGTCGTAACCCGCCGACAGGTCGCTTATGCGGAAAAGCGGCGCTCCGTCAGCCTGCGTTTCGACCGGGGTTTCGAGGTTCGACTCCCCTCCGAGCGTTTTGGGCTGCGGCACGAATTTCCCCATCTACCTCACCCGCTTCTTCAACATGAGTGCGATAACCACCGGCGCGCCGAAGATGGCGGTGACGGCGCTGATGGAAAGCTCGACGGGGGAGAACAGCGTGCGTGCGATCAAATCGCAGCCCGCGCAGAAGATGGCGCCTCCCAAGAAGCACGCAGGAATCACGCGGATGGGCTTCGACGACTTCAGCGCCGACTTAACGAGATGCGGAACCGCGATGCCTACGAACGACACCGGACCAGCGAGCGCGGTCACGCAGGCGGAGAGCATGCTTGCTAGAAGGACGAGCACCACGCGGAAGCGTGCGACGTTCACGCCGACGCTTTTTGCGTAGGCTTCTCCCAGCTGGAAGGCGGAAAGGGGCTTCGATATCGCGAATACGCATGCGCTCACGGTGATCACCACGACCGCGATGACCGCGACGTCGTCCCAGCTCGAACCCGAGAAGCTACCCAAAGACCAGTTGTGCAGGTTCACGATGGACTGGTCGTCGGCGAAGGCGATGAGGAAGTTCGTCGCCGCCGAGCAGATGTATCCCACCATGACGCCCGCCACGATGAGCATGGCCATGGAACTTATGCGCCGTGCGATGAGGAGCACGAAGCCGATGGTGATAAGCGAGCCCAGAAACGCTGCGACCACCATGGCCGGCGAGGACATGGCCTGGTTCGCGCCCAGAAGTACGATCATCGTAAGCGCGACGACGAACTTTGCGCCCGAGGAGACGCCCAAGATGAACGGGTCGGCGATGGGGTTGTTGAAAAACGTCTGCAGCAGGAACCCGGAGAGGGAAAGCGCCCCGCCGAGAAGTATGGCTGAAAGCACGCGCGGCAGGCGAATCTCCCAGATGACCTGGCTTTCCATGGAATTGGCCGCGCCGCCCGAAAGGATGTCGGGGATGTGGTCTGCGGGCACGAGCACGCTCCCGATGCACAGGTTGGCCCCGACGAGCACGATGAGGGCAACAGCGAGCAGCGCCGTCACGACGCGACACCGCGCGGCGCGCCCCGATTCGTCGTATGCCATGGTAAGCCGGCTTCTCATGGCGCTAGCCGAGCTTCCTCAGATAATGGAAGTCACTCGTGTCATCGCCGGTGAACGCCCCGTGCAGCTCGTCGATAATGTCGGCGGTAGAAGTCATCTGCTGGTACATGTCGGCGCTTGTGACCCAGACGTTGCCGTTCTTCACGGCTTTGAACTGCGACAATAGCGCGTTTTTGCTTACGAAGTCGCTCAAGGTGGCAACCGATTCGTCGATGGTGCCGTTGTAGACGATGATGTCGGCATCCTTCGCCGTCGCATAGAAGCGCTCCATTTCGAGCGTTACTGACGAACCTGACGTCGACGCCGTCTGTGCGTCATCGAGCGCGTAGCTGCCGCCTGCGAGCTCGATCATCTGCGCCACGTAGTCGCCCCTCCGCCGCGTGACGGCGGCCCCGTTCGAGTTAATGTAGAAATACGCCACGGTTTTACCTGACGACGCGAGCCCCGACGTTTGCTCGACGCGGGCCTTCTGCTCGTTGAACAGGTGCGCGGCCTCCTCTTCCTTGTCGAACAGGACGCCGAAAAGCTTAATCCACTCGACGCGTCCGAGTGCTTCGGGCTCGCTCGACGACTGTTCGGTGAGCACGACGAGCCCGAGCTTCTGCAGCTTTTCCTTCACATCGGGCGTGTGGTTGATCATGGTGTTCTCGATGGCGAGCGTGCAGCCCGAGGCCGATATTCGCTCGTAGTCGGGCGCGATGTACTTGCCGCCGTAGGCGATCGCCCCACTTTCGAGCGCGCTTTTGAAGCCCGCGACCGAGCAATCGTCGGCCTTCGTGCCCGACATTAAGATATTGTCGTTCGCATCGAGCGCGTCGACCAGGCACATCGTCGCCGACGACACGAGGTACACCTTGTCGGCGGGGCGTCTTATGACCGCGATGTCGGAGCTCAACCCGTCAGGTACCTTCGCATCTTGCGGCACCACGAGGAAGCGCTCCCCGTTCGAAACGCAGATAAGCCACAAGCCGCCTTCGAACTCGTCGACAGTGAAGTGCTTGGCGTATTCAAGCTGAAGCGCCCCCGTCGGCTCCCAGCCGCAGCCCAAATCAGCGTTGTGGAAGTCGGCCGCGGCGCTTGAAGCCGTTCCCGCAGGGGAGCCGCCGCTTGCATCGTCGCCCGATTTCTCCTTCATGGTGGATGAGTCGAAGTGGAGCGTGTAGTCGATGGTGTGCGGCGTCGACATGGCGACGGTCTCGGCCGACACGGCGATGTCCTCGTCGAGCGTGACGGGTATCTCGAACGTGGAGTTGCCGCCGTCGTTTACGGGCGCGTAGTCCACGCCGTCGACGGTCATCTTGTCGTAGTTCGAACTCGACCAGGTGATGGTCGCGGTGTAGGTGTCGCCATCCTTCACAATTGTGGTGGGCGAGGCGATGCTTGCGCGCCCTGACCCGCCGGAAAGCGAGACGCTCACAGTGTATTCCTGAGAGCCCGCCGTGGCACCGGTCACGTTCGGGCTCGCACTGCACCCCGCGAAGGGAAGCGCGAGCAGGGCGACGAGAACGCAGGCGATCGCGCGCGCCGCGATGCTGCGGTGCTTTCTGCTTTCCCCCTTGGGAAGAATCGACCGCATGGCGTTACTTCAGTGCGTCGGCGCGCAGATCGACGCCGGCGGATTCGAATACGAGCGTGCGGTCGTACCACCGCTCCCTTTTAATGCTCCACGCGGCGCAGGCGGTGTCCTCGTCGAGCGCATCAACGGGCACGTCGTAGGTGTACTTGCCTTCCGCGTTTTCCACATAGGGGATGAAGTCGGCCTCGCTTGCGGCGGCAGCCTCGTCGCCCGTGCCCATGAAGAGCTTGCCGTAGCCCGTGCCGGAAAGCGTCATCACGCAGTGCATGGAGCCGTTTTCCACGATGAGCTGGGCGTCCACAATCCTGAACATGTTCGAGCTGGAATCTACGGTGATCGGATAGGTGCCGTCGGCCACCTTGTCGGCGGTGATGGGGGCAGCGCTTGCGCCCTCGGGCGCATCGGCCGCCTGTTCGGTCTTTTCCTGGGAATCGGCATCGCTTGCCTTTGCGCTGTCGATTGA
>DBFMRS010000108.1:0-13546 GCA_048387515.1 Collinsella sp. | reverse complement strand
GCCTCCTGGAAGTCCTTGGCGTGGTACATGGCCAGGACCGGGGAGAGCTTCTCGTGGGAGAACTCCTCCTTGGCGGGGTCGGTGGAGGTGACCTCGGCGATCAGGATCTTAGTCTTGGCGGGAACCTCGATGCCGGCGAGCTCGGCGATCTTGGCGGCAGCCATGCCGGGGATGCGGTGATCGAGGGCGCCGTTCTTGAACATGGCGGCACGCAGGGCCTCCATCTCGGCACCCTGCTTGACGAAGTAGCAGCCGCGCTTCTGGAACTCGGCCTTGACCTGGTCGTAGATGGTGTCGATGACGGTCACGGACTGCTCGGAAGCGCAGATCATGCCGTTGTCGAAGGTCTTGGAGTGGATGATGGAGTTGACGGCGAGCAGAACGTCGGCGGTGTCGTCGATGACGACCGGGGTGTTACCGGCGCCAACGCCCAGGGCGGGCTTGCCCGAGGAGTAGGCGGCCTTGACCATGCCCGGGCCACCGGTGGCGAGGATGATGTCGACGTCGCGCATGACCATGTTGGTCAGCTCGATGGAGGGGACATCGACCCAGCCGATGATGCCCTCGGGGGCACCAGCCTTGACGGCGGCGTCAAGCACGAGCTTGGCGGCGGCGATGGTGCACTTGGCGGCAGCCGGGTGCGGGGAGATGATGATGGCGTTGCGGGTCTTCAGGCTGATCAGCGTCTTGAAGATTGCGGTGGAGGTGGGGTTGGTCGTCGGGATGACGGCGCCCACGATGCCGATGGGCTCGGCGATCTTGGTGATGCCGTAAGCCTCGTCGCGCTCCAGGACACCACAGGTCTTGGTGTTCTTGTAAGCGTTGTAGATGTACTCTGCGGCGTAGTGGTTCTTGATGACCTTGTCCTCAAGAACGCCGCGGCCGGTCTCCTCGATGGCCATTTTCGCCAACGGGATACGAGCCTTGTTGGCGGCCATGGCGGCCTCATAGAAGATCTTGTCGACCTGCTCCTGCGTGTACGTAGCAAAAAGCGCCTGGGCCTCTCGCATCTGAGCGAGCTTAGCCTCAAGCGCCTCTACGTTGTCCACAATTGCGGGAGTAGTGTTTTCCGGTGACTTTTTCACCATTTGTGTCTCCTTGCGATCGGAGATTTACCCTACAAGATGCATGATAGCAAGAAATAATTCGGTGAACGGCCAGATTCCTCTAAAAGGCACACTAAAACGCTTCAATAAACTGAAGCGTTTTAACTAAAATTATCTGCCAGTGCATCGCCCCGCTCATTGGGGACAGGCTCTCATGAGTATTTCAATGGGAAAACGGGACATCTGTTTGATAATCGCTATTCGCGGGTCGCGGTTGAGTCGGACACACAGGCGGTGCAGCTACTCGATTACATCCATTTCAATCCCGTGTAAGGTGCGTCCGACTCGCTCGAGGCGTACCGTCAGTTACAAGGCATACCAGCTGCGCTATGATCCCTTTGACATCTGCAAACCCTCATATAAGTCTGTCCCCAATGAGTGCAAAAAGGCGCCCTCCGTAGGGGAGGGCGCCTTTGGTAAGTTCTATGTGAACGCGAGGTCTTTGACCCGGAGAGTCCGAGGTACTTGTTGGTAAGACCTTATTTAGGAGCGCGCAACCTTGCCAGACTTGAGGCAGGTGGAGCAAACGTTCATCTTGCGACGGTGACCATCGACGACGACGTAGACGCGCTGGATGTTGGGGCGGAACTTACGGTTGGTGACGCGGTGAGAGTGGCTGATGGAGCGACCGGCAACGGGGTGCTTACCGCAAACTTCGCAAACTTTGGACATAACTGACCCTCCTTGGGCGACAAACGAACATGTCGCGTTAACAAACAAGCCTGAACTATAGCACAGAAGCAGCTCCCTGTGCGTAATCTACACAGAGATATTCCTCTTTTGGCGATAGTGCTCACGCCACGGCCCTGGACGTAGATCCGATTTGCGTGCAGCAGAGGGGATTATGCCAGCTCGTGCGTGTGTTTTCAAGCTCGTCCCACAAATATATATAGGTTTATTGAGCATTGGGCTCCGTTTACGGATTGCTCTGTATTAATGCTCGCAATTAAGCTCGAGGTTGGCTACACTATCCCATGACCATTAAAGGGGTACGAGATACCCACATGGAATTACATAGCTGCCAAAGAGCAGCCCTTCCTGTGGGTGTCTGGTCCGCTTTAAGCGGTCGGGCATCTATTTTTTTTGACTGTGTCAGCAGTCAAGACATGTGAGGAAGGAGATCGATGGGCACGACTTCCCCCAAGGCGGTCATCATGGACGAGACCGCCGTCAATCGAGCGATGACCCGCATCGCGCACGAGATTCTCGAGCGCAACGAGGGCTGTGAAGACCTCGCTCTGGTCGGCATCGTCACGCGCGGCGACCTTCTGGCAAAGAAGCTCGCCGAGGAGATCAAGGAGATCGAGGGCGTCGACGTTCCGCTCGGCAGCCTGGACATCAGCTTCTACCGCGATGACTATGCGACCAATTTCGCTCCCGCGATCCACGCTACCAACATTCCCTTCAGCGTCGATGGCAAGCGCGTCGTGCTGGTGGACGACATCCTGTATACGGGCCGTACCATCCGCGCCGCTCTCGACGCCGTTATGGACCTGGGCCGTCCGAGCCGCATTGAGCTGGCAGTCCTCGTTGACCGCGGCCACCGCGAGCTCCCCATCTCGCCGGACTTTGTCGGCAAGAACGTTCCCTCGTCGCATGAGGAGAACGTGCATCTATATATGAAGGAAGTCGACGGCCACACCGCCGTCGAGATTAACGACGTCGCGCCGGGTTCCCACGTGGGCTCCGCGCCGCTGGGAGGTGAGTAGTACCGTGGCGTTCAACCATAAGCACCTGATCGACATTACCGAGTACTCCGAAGAGGATATCAAGCTCATCCTCGAGACCGCCAAGGCGTTCTCCGAGGTCAACGAGCGTGCCATCAAGAAGGTCCCCACGCTCAAGGGCAAGACCATCGTCAATATGTTCAACGAGCCCTCGACGCGCACCCGTAGCTCCTTCGAGCTCGCCGAGAAGCGTCTTTCGGCCGACAGCCTTAACTTTGGTGGCTCCTCGACCTCCACGGTCAAGGGCGAGAGCCTCGTCGACACCGTTGAGACCCTCAACGCTTATAAGATCGACTGCATTGTCGTGCGCGACAAGCACGCCGGCGCTCCCTACATCGTCACGCAGAACTCGCCCGCAAGCGTCATCTGCGCCGGTGACGGCAAGCACAACCATCCCACGCAGGCCCTGCTCGACCTGTACACCATCTGGGAGCACAAGGGTGACTTCCACGGTCTGAAGGTCGCCGTCGTCGGCGATATCGCCCACTCCCGCGTTTGCGGCTCGCTGATCCCCGCCCTTAAGATCATGGGCTGCGAGACCTACGCCGTCGCCCCCGGCACGCTGCTGCCGCCGGCGCCCGAGGTCCTGGGCTGCGACCACGTGACGAGCGACCTCGATTCCGTCCTGCCCGAGCTGGACGTCGTCTACATGCTGCGCGTGCAGCAGGAGCGTCTCGAGGGTGCCCCGTTCCCGACCATTCGCGAGTACCACAAGCTCTTCGGCCTGACCAAGGACCGCGAGAAGCTCATGAAGCCCGACGCGATCATCTGCCACCCGGGCCCCATCAACCGCGGCGTCGAGTTCGACTCCTATATGGCCGACCACCCGCAACGCTCCGTCATCCTGGAGCAGGTCTACGCCGGTATCTGCGTGCGTATGGCTATCCTGTATCTGCTGCTTGGAGGTGCCGATAATGGCCTTGCTTCTTAAGAATGCCCACGTCGTCGACCCGTCCGTCGAGCTTGACGGTGTCGTTGACGTCCTGATTGACGGCGACAAGATCGCCGAGGTCGGCGAGAATCTCGCCGTCGAGGGAGCCGAGGTCCGCGACCTTTCCGGCAAGTACCTCGTCCCCGGCCTGGTGGATATGCACGTTCACCTTCGCGAGCCCGGCTACGAGGTCAAAGAGGACATCGAGAGCGGTACCCGCGCAGCTGCCAAGGGCGGCTTTACCGGCGTGTGCGCCATGCCCAACACCGATCCCGTAACCGATAACGGCACTGTCGTGGAGTTCGTCAAGTCCCGCGCTGCCGAGGTCGGCCACTGCCGCGTCTATCCGTCGGGCGCCATGACCCGCGGTCTTAAGGGCGAGGCCATGTCCGAGATGGGCGATATGGTCGCCCACGGCGCCGTCGCCTTCACCGATGACGGTCGCGGCGTGCAGGGCGCGGGCATGCTCCGTCGCTGCATGGACTACGGCAAGATGTTCGGCAAGGTCTTCATGAGCCACTGCCAGGACGAGGACCTGGTCGGCCACGGCCAGATCAACGAGGGCAAGGTCTCGACCCGTCTGGCCCTCGAGGGCTGGCCGGCTGCCGGCGAGGAGCTCCAGATCGCCCGCGACATCGAGATCGCCAAGCTGACCGGTGCCAAGCTGCACATCCAGCACATCTCCACCGCTCACGGCCTGGAGCTCGTGCGTGCCGGTAAGGCCGTCGGTGTTCAGGTTACCTGCGAGGCTACCCCGCACCACATGTTCCTGACCGAGAACGACCTGGACGAGACCTACAACACCTCGCTCAAGGTCAATCCGCCGCTGCGCACCGACGAGGACGCCGAGGCTATCCGTCAGGGTGTCATCGACGGTACCGTCGACGTTATCGTCACCGATCACGCTCCCCACACCCCGTGGGAGAAGGCCCGCGAGTTCGAGCTTGCGCCCTTTGGCATGATCGGCCTTGAGACCTCGCTGGCGCTTGTGCTCACCGAGCTGGTCAACACGGGTAAGATGAGCATGGCTCGCATGGTCGAGCTCATGGCCATCAAGCCGCGTGAGATCCTGGGCCTCGACCAGGTTCAGGTCAAGGCGGGCTCCGTTGCCGACCTGACCGTGTTCGACCCCTCTGCCACCTGGACGGTCGGCGAGGACGGTTACGAGTCGCGCGCCGAGAACTCCGGTTTTGCCGGCCGCACGCTTACCGGTCGTGCCACCGATGTGTTTGTCGGCGGTAAGCAGACGCTCGCCGACGGCTGCATCTGCTAGCATAGCCTTATTGCTTTTGTGCGCGGCGCCCTTGCGGTGCCGCGCTTTCTATTCGTTTGGACCATGCAACCGCATGGGGGATTGGAGCGTTTATGCCCACACCTTCCACTGCACGCATGCACGACTTCGAGGTCGTCTCGAACCGGGAGATTGCCGACGGCGTCTTCTCGCTCGTCATCTCGGCCCCCAAGCTTGCAAGTGCGCTCAAGCCCGGTCAGTTTGTGAACATCGCCGTACCCGGTGATGCGTCCTCGCTGCTTCGCGTGCCCCTGAGCTACTACCGCGCCGACGCCGAGGCCGGCACCGTCGAGCTGTGGTACGCCGTCGTGGGTGACGACACCCGTCGCCTGTCGCAGATGGCCCCCGGCTCCAAGTCCAACCTGTTGGGCCCTGGCGGCCGCGGCTGGCTTGTTCCCGAGGGCACCAGGAAGGCGCTGCTCGTGGCGGGCGGCATCGGCGTTCCGCCCGTGCTCTGCCTCGCCGGCAAGCTTGCCGAGCAGGGCGTGGATGTCGACGTGTGCCTGGGCTTTGGCACCGCTTCCAAGGCCGTGGGCATCGACGAGTTCCGCGCGCTGGGCGCCACGGTTAACGTGTGCACCGACGATGGCACGCTGGGCACGCACGGTTTTTGCACCGACCCGGCAGCCGAGCTGCTCGGCGAGGGCGGCTACGACTACGTCGCCAGCTGCGGTCCCGCCGTCATGATGAAGAAAGTCGCCGCCGCTGCCGCCGAGGCCGGTGCGTACTGCGAGGTGTCGCTCGAGCGCATGATGAGCTGTGGCTTTGGCGCCTGCAACACCTGCAATGTCGAGACGGTCGACGGTATGAAGGGTGCTTGCATGTGCGGCCCCGTGTTCGATGCTTCCAAGGTGGTGGTCTTCTAGTGGGTACCGTGAACATGGCCGTCGATTTCGGCGGCGTCAAGATGCAGAACCCCATCAACACCGCAGCCGGTACCTTTGGCTACGGTTGGCAGTTCCAGAACTTCTTTGATGTTTCCCAGCTGGGTGCCATCACCACCAAGGGTTGCGCTGCCGAGCCCTGGCCCGGCAACCCCGCACCCCGCATGGCCGAGATCCCCGGCGGTATGATCAACTCCGTGGGCCTTCAGAACCCCGGCGTGGCCGCCTTTGCCCGCGAGTCCGGTCCGTGGCTCGAACAGCTGTCCAAGGACGGCTGCCAGGTCATCTGTCAGGTTGCCGGCCACTCCGTTGACGAGTTTGTCCGCGCACTCGAGATGTATGTCGAGCTGTGCCCCTGGGCTGCCGGCTACGAGATCAACGTGAGCTGCCCTAATATCGCCGCCGGCGGTGCCGCCATGGGCTCCACACCCGAGGGCGCCTCTTCCGTTATGGCTGCCTGCCGCAAGGTGACCGATAAGCCGCTGTTCGTGAAGATGGCGCCGGTCAACGTCGCCGAGATTGCCAAGGCCCTCGAGGCTGCCGGTGCCGACGGCCTTTCGGTCATCAACTCCATCCAGGGCATGGCCATCGACGTCCATACCCGCAAGTCCCGCGTGGCCAAGCCCAAGGGCGGCCTTTCGGGCCCGCTGTGCCACCACATCGCCGTGCGCATGGTCTGGGAGGTTGCCCAGGCCGTCGATATCCCCATCAACGGTGTCGGCGGTGTCATGACCGGCGAAGATGCGGCCGAGTTTATCCTGGCCGGCGCCACCTGCGTGTCGGTCGGCATGGCCAACTTCGTCGATCCGTGCGCTTCGCTCAAGATTGCGCACGAGCTCGAGGCCTGGGCCGAGTCCCAGGGCGTGAAGGACATTAACGAACTGGTAGGTGCTTTCGAATGCTAGAGACCGATGCCCGCGACCGCGTAATCGTCGCCCTCGACTGCGACCGTGAGCGTGCGCTCGAGCTCGCCCACGAGCTTTCGGGCCATGCCGCCTGGCTCAAGGTTGGCATGACGCTCTATTACGCCGAGGGTCCTGAGATCGTCAAGACGTTCAAGGATTTGGGCTTTAAGGTCTTCCTTGACCTTAAGTTCCATGATATTCCGCATCAGGTTCGCGGTGCCGCCCGTTCGGCCTCGCTTGCCGGTGCCGACCTGCTTTCGGTTCACGGCTTGGGTTCGGGCGCCATGCTCGCTGCCTGCCGCGAGGGTGCCGAGGAGGCGCGCGAGGACCGCGCCAAGCTCGTCGCCATCACCGTTCTCACGAGCATGAATCAGGATGCCTTGAGCGAGATCGGCGTCGAGTCGCCCGTGTCCGAGGAGGCCGCCCGCCTGGCAAAGCTCGCTCAGGCCAACGGTATCGATGGCATCGTGTGCTCGCCGATGGAGGCTCACGACATGCGTGAGCTGCTGGGTCCTGATGCCCTGATCGTGACTCCGGGTGTGCGTCCGGTTGGTGCCGCTTTAGGCGACCAATCCCGCGTGGCGACGCCTTCCCAGGCTATCGAGCGCGGTGCGAGCCACATCGTGGTGGGCCGACCCATCACTGGTGCCGACGATCCGGTTGCCGCATTTGACGCTATCGTCGCCGAGCTGGTCGAAAACGTCGCCTAAAAGATTCCCCTAAGTCACCACTTTTGGGTCTCATTAGCACAAAATAGCCCCTGTGCCTGCGTAAACTTTCCCATCCTTTGTGTGGAATCGCAGGTCAGGGGCTTAACTTTGGGCGCAGTATATTGCACTTTTTGCGGCTATCGTCTAACCTATGGAGCCGCGATTGGGCATTTTGTACGTTCTACGTGCTAAAATGCCAATTATTGAATCAGATATAACCCAACTATTTGGAGGTACGAATGGCACTCCCTCAGCTTACCGATGAGCAGCGTAAGCAGGCTCTTGAGAAGGCTGCTGCCGCACGTCACGCCCGCGCTGAGCTTCGCGAGCAGATCAAGAAGGGCGAGAAGTCCCTCGAGTCCGTGCTCAACTCCGATGACCCCATCGCTTCCCGCATGAAGGTTTCCACCCTCATCGAGTCTCTCCCTGGTTATGGCAAGGCCAAGGCCGCCAAGATCATGGAGGAGCTCGGTATCTCCGCTACCCGTCGCGTCCAGGGCCTCGGCGTCCGTCAGCGCGAGCAGCTCCTCGAGCAGCTGACCAAATAAGTGAGCGCTCAGGATTCCAAGCTCTTTGTGATTTCTGGACCGTCAGGCGCAGGCAAGGGCACGCTCGTCACTCGTGTGCGCGAGCGCCGCTCGAACCTGGGCCTGACGGTTTCGGCTACCACGCGAGCACCACGCAAAGGTGAGGTCGACGGCGTCAACTACTTTTTTCTGACGCGCGAGGAGTTCGACCGCCGCGTGGCAAACGGTGAGTTTGTTGAGTGGGCCGAGGTCCACGGTAACTGCTACGGCACGTTGGTGAGCGAGGTCACATCCAAGCTCGCCTCGGGCGCGTCTCTGATTTTGGAGATCGATGTCCAGGGCGCCCTGCAGGTGAAGGAGCGTTTCCCCGAGGCCGTGCTGATTTTTATCAAGCCGCCTTCGCTTGAGGTGCTTCGCGAGCGGCTAGTCGGTCGCGGTACCGAGACGCCCGAGACAATCGAGCTGCGTATGGCAAACGCCGCCGATGAGCTTGCCCTTGCCGACCGCTACGACGACGTCGTGGTTAATGACGATCTCGACCGCGCGACCGATGAGCTCGTTCGCGTTCTCGATATGCATGAAAGGATCTGAGGTCCGTGTCCGTTGTAAAGCCTTGCATTGACGATCTTCTGGAGAAGACCGATCACAACCGCTTCCTGCTCGCTTCGCTTGCCTCTAAGCGCGCCTGCGACATCAATAGCATGCTGCGTGGTCAGCACAACCGCGTGCTTGCCGTCCAGGATGTCGATGACATCACCATCGGGCTTTCCGGTGCCGATACCATCTCGATGGCTATGGACGAGATTGTCGACGGCGACATCTCTTACGACGAGGCCCGTTACGAGAAGGCGCTCGGCCACAAGGTTGCTGAAGCCTAAATGGCGGCTCGCGTCTGCCTGGTCCACTATCACGAGGTTGGACTGAAGGGCAAGAACCGCGCACATTTTGAGCATATCCTCATGGATAACATCAAGGCGGCCTTGGCCGCCTTTTCCGTGAATGCCGTGTCTCGAATTTCCGGTTATATCCTCGTGACCTTTAACGAGCATCAGGCCGACGAGGCAGCGCGTGTCATTCGCACCGTTCCCGGCGTAGCTCGCGTGTCTTTGGCGTATCACACCAATCGCGACCCTCAGGAGTACTGTGCCGCCGCCGTCAAGGCGCTGCGCGAGTTTGGTTCCTTCGATTCGTTTAAGGTGCACGCCAAGCGCTCCAATACCGACTATGAGCTCACCTCGATTGACATCAATCGTCAGGTGGGCGAGGTGCTGTGCGAGGCGTTTCCTGATAAAAAGGTCCAGATGCACGATCCTGACGCTATGGTGCATGTGTTGGTGGTCCAGGGTAGTGTTTATGTGTACGCGCGCTCCGAGCGCGGCGTGGGCGGTCTGCCGGTGGGTTCTGCCGGCAAGGTCGTGACGCTGCTCTCGTCGGGTATCGATTCTCCGGTGGCGACCTGGATGCTCGCGCGTCGCGGCGCGGTGTGCGTGCCGGTACATTTCTCCGGTCGTCCGCAGACGCCCGATACGAGCGAGTATTTGGTGCAGGACATTATCCATGCGCTTGAGCCGGGTGTTCAGATCGGCCGCCTGTACGTGGTGCCGTTTGGCGACTGCCAGCGTGAGATTTCGGTCACCTGTCCCAGCAACCTGCGCGTGATCATGTATCGCCGCATTATGTATTCGGTTGCCGAGCGCATTGCACACATCGAGGGTGCCAAGGCCATTGTTACGGGCGAATCACTTGGGCAGGTTGCCTCCCAAACGCTTGAGAACATCATGGCCGTCAACGAGGCCGTGAAGATCCCCGTGTTCCGTCCTCTCATCGGTTCGGACAAGCAGGAAATCATCGCGCGCGCCGAGGAGATCGGTACGTTCGATATCTCGACTGAGGCCGCTCCCGACTGCTGCACGCTGTTTATGCCGCGCCGTCCCGAGACGCACGCTAAACTCGATGCCGTGCATGAGGCCTGGGAGCTGTTCGATCACGAGGAGATGATCGAGCGCCTGCTCAAGCAGACCGAGTACATCGACTTCGAGAGCAACACGTATAAGGCCCCTAAGACCTTAAAACGCAAACATTCGGAGCTTGCTCCGCGTGAGATTTACCAAGATCACGAGTAATTTTGTGCATAGACCGATGATGCGCCTGCATCGTCGGTCTTTTGCTATCTGGGCATTTTGCGGCTAAGTGTTCATTTGCTGACGTGTGCCTGAATAAATGGACAGATTTGTGCAAGGTTTTGGTCGGTTTTTGGTTTGACCGCTAAAACCGGTTTTGGAGCGTGGCAGTTGCAGGGCTCTTTTCCTGACACGATGTTGTTGGGAGGTTTTGCTATGGCGCAGCGCGAACAACACGAACGGGTCAAACGGATGGACCGCTTGGCGGACAAGCTGTTCGGTCATAAGGCAGTGGTGATGGCGATACTGGTCGTCATTGCGATGGCGAGTGGACTGGCGATGGCGAACCTTGGCGGCGGTGCCGGCAGTGTGTCGTTTGAGCACACTGATGGTTCGGGTTCGTTAGTGGAGCCGGGATCCGGCGATGCCTCGAGCGGAAAGACATCCGAAGGCTCTTCGCCTAAGGCGTCTGCCGCGGCAGAGGTTTATGTCGATGTTGATGGCGCCGTTGTGTCGCCCGGTGTATATCGTCTCAAGGACGGCGCGCGGGTGGCTCAGGCGATTGATGCCGCCGGCGGGCTGGCGCCCGAGGCAGACGTTACGGGGCTCAATCGGGCATCTAAGGTCGTCGATGGACAGAAGATTCACGTTCCAACGGTAGGGGAGCAGCAGGCGTCCATTGCGGAAGCCGGTGTTGATGGTGGGGCTTCCGCATCATCGGGCGTGAGTGGCGCAACAGGCCTAGTAAATATCAATACGGCAAGCGCGGCAGAGCTGCAGACGCTCTCTGGCATCGGTCCCTCCATGGCCCAGTCGATTATCGATGAGCGGACAAAGAACGGTGCTTTTGCCTCGGTTGACGATCTGATGCGTGTGTCGGGAATCGGCGAGAAGAAGCTTGCCAAAATCAAAGATTCCATCTGCGTATGAGTGCGACCGAGCGCGAGCATGTGATGCCTCCGCGGTCCCTGATGCCGTGGACGATGGCCCTGTGTGCCGGCATGTGCATGAGCTGCGCCTTGGTGCTCAACGTGGCCGCCGATGCGCTGCTGTGGGAGCGGGCTTCGGCGGTCGGGCCGCTTTGGGTCATCCCCGTTGCGGCGGCGGTATTCGTTGTGCTGGCTCAATCTTGTGCGTGGCTTGCCCCTTGGAAGCGGTGGCTGTATGCCGCGTCCGTCGGTCTCGTGGCGGGAGCGGTCGTCTCGGCGTGGTGGGCTGTGGGCGTGCTAAGCGCCTCGAAGGCGCTCGACGGTCGAGCGGCAAGCAGCCTTGAGTTTGTCGTGCAGGGTGACCCATCCATAAACGACGACGTGTATTCCTATACCTGCGAGGCACGCGCGGACGGTAAGAACTTGGCAACGGTTCGCCTATCGTGTGACCGCGAGCTCAAGGTCGGGGCGCACGTGCGTGTTATCGGTCGCGTTTCGCGTTTTGAGAACGATGCGTATGGACGATCGCGCGCGCTCCGAGGCGAGGCGCGCAAGGTTAAAGCGGTTCGGATTTTGTCGGTCGATGAGGGCTCTCCGGGGCCGCTGTTTCTGCTGCGAAATGGGCTGCTTGCGTCCATCGCGCCTGCGGCCGACCCGGCGCGTGCGCTCATAGCCGGTGTCGTCTGCGGTCGTTCGGCCGAGCTGCGCGCCCAGCCGGCGGGCGACTGGTTTTCGGTGACGGGAACGGCGCATCTTATCGCCGTCTCGGGCAGCCACTTGGCAATCGTGGGGTTTGTAATCGAGGGTGTATTGCAAAAGACTCGGTGCTCACGCGGTCTTCAACGGGCGATATTGGCGATAACGCTTGTGGGCTACGCTGCCTTTACGGGCGCGTCTCCCTCGGCCGTGCGCGCGTGCTGCATGGTGTTCGCGACGCTTGTCGTAAACGGCGCGGGGCGGCGCCGGCATGGCGCATCGGCGCTCTTCGTAACCATGTCCATCTTTGTGCTGCTGCGGCCGACGGTTCTGTTCGAGATGGGCTTTCAGCTTTCATGTGCCAGCGTCTTAGCCATTCTGTGCTTTTGCCCCTATGCGACCTACGCTTTGGGTGAGCTGGGTGTGCCATCAGACGTTGCCAGCATGCTTTCCGTCACGCTGTGCTCGCAACTGGCGACACTTCCCATTACCATTCCTGCCTTCGGTACGTTCTCGCTCATTGCTCCGCTGGCAAATGCGGTCATCGGTCCGGTGGTGAGCGTACTGCTTGCCGTGTCGATCGTGCTGGTTCCCTTTTCGCTCGTGGCACCGTTGCGGACTTGGGCGCTCGTTGTGCCCATGATTGCCTCCCGTTGCGTGCTGTTCTTCGAGCAGCTGTTTGCCGCCGTGCCGGGTGCATCCGTGAGCGTGCCGCCCGATAGCATGTGGATTTCCCTAGTGCCGTGTTTGCTGGCGGTTCTGCTTGTCTGGTGGCCGCGTCCCCGTGCACGTCCTATGGCGGTGGGGCTTGCATGCCTGGTGCTCATGGCTGCGATTCCGTACGTCTACTGGGATCGATTCGCTCCGCCTTCGGTGACGGTGCTCGATGTGGGCCAGGCCGATGCGATTCTTATTCGCCAGGGCGGCGCAGTGGCGCTCGTCGACTGCGGGCTCGACGAGCGCGTGGTGGCGGCGTTGGTTCGCAATAACGTGCACCATATCGATGCCGTCTTTGTGACGCATTGGGATGAGGACCACTGGGGTGGTCTGCCTGCCGTGCTCGAACAGTTTTCGGTCGGAACGATTGCCGTGGCGGCTGATGCGCTGGAGGATGCTCCTGCCGAGGTATTGAACCGACCTGGCGTGGAGTATCGGCAGGTGCGCCGTGGGGATACAGTCGACATCGGCTCATTTTGCGCCCGCGTGATGTGGCCATTCGAGTCCGTGGATGGCGAGGGAAATGAGGACTCGCTTGTCCTGCTGCTCGCTTATATTCAGGAAGGCAAGGGCCTGCGTATGCTCCTCACCGGTGATGCCGAGCTCGACCAAGAACGGGAATTCGTGCAGGAGGTGGGGGATATCGATGTCCTTAAACTTGGGCATCACGGCTCTAAGGTTTCAGTTGATGGTGAGTTGCTGGACGTCCTGAAGCCCGAGCTTTCCCTCGCGAGCGCGGGCGAGGGGAATCGATACGGCCATCCGTCCGATGCCTGCATCGATGCCGTTAAGGAAGCGGGCGGCGTGTTCGCGTGCACCATCGAACACGGCGACATTACCGTCACGCCGACTGCGAATGGCTTTGCGATGCGATGCCAGCGACCGTGACGACGTCGTTGGCGTGTGGTGGGCCCCTGGGCTAGAATGGCACGGAGCGAATACGAAGGCCTGCGGGAGGGGAGCGCAATGTCCGAAACCGGTCTGCTTCCGGCATATCTGATTG
>DBFMRS010000107.1:0-13962 GCA_048387515.1 Collinsella sp. | reverse complement strand
AAATCGAAGGTGAATGGCTTTCCGCGAAGTGAACGAGTGAAATCGAACCCCTGGAGCATCGACGCTTTGGAGACGCCGTTTCCTGCGGTTTTGTCAGGTTTTTCTTGCGATTTTGGCGCCAAAAAGTGCGGATGCTTCGGGGGTCCAAAATAGGTCGTTCACTTCGCGGAAAAGCATTCACCTTCGATTCGTGAGAGGCGCCCCTACCGCGGCAGGCGAATCGTAAAGCGGCTGCCGACCCCTTCGACCGAGGTCACACCGATGACGCCGCCGTGGCTATCGACGATCCACTTGGCGATGGCGAGCCCCAGGCCTGAGCCCTGCGCGCCGGCATCGCGTGCGTTGTCGGCACGGTAGAATCGCTCGAACGCGTGAGCTGCGGATTCCTGGTTCATGCCGATGCCCTCGTCTTCAACGGCTATGTCGATTGTGCCCGTGCCCGCATCGGGTGTTATGCCAAATGTGACGGTCGTTCCCGCGTCCGAATACTTGGCGGCATTCTGCACGATTACGCGCAGAGCCTGCTTCACGAGCGCCACGTCAACGGGCGCGTCGCAGCGCGGGTCGCTGGCAAGCGCAGCGTCAAAGGCCAGTCGATACGTGTGCTCGGTATCGATCATCTGCGATTCTTCGCAAACCTCGCCGATCAGTGCGGCCAGGTTGGTATTCGCGCGCCGCAGCACGGTGCGGCCGGCATCGCCGCGCGCCAAAAACAGCAGCTGCTCCACGAGCTCCTGCATATGCTCGCTTTCGGCCTTGAGCGAGGCGATGGACTCTGCCAGCACGTCTGGGTCGTCTTTGCCCCAGCGGTCGAGCATGTTTACGTAGCCCTGAATCACCGCGATGGGCGTGCGCAGTTCGTGACTCGCGTCGTTGACAAAGCGCATCTGCTGCAGCTTGGCCTCTTGCATCTGACGCAGCAGGCGGTTGAGCGCGACCTCGATGCTCGCCAGGTCGGCGTCGCCGGTGGTGACGCTCGGCGAGTCGACGCTTGCGCGCTCGATGGCCTGCTCCAGCGTTTCCATCTTGCCGCCGGAGAGCTGCATACGGCCGAGCTCGTCCACGCGCAAGGCCAGGTCGTTGAGTGGTGCCATGGTACGGCGCACGCGGCGGGCGCCGCCGAGCATGTTGAGCACGCTGATGACCTGCCAACCTACAACAACGATATAGAGGGGCCACAGCGCGGCGAGGTCCTGCGCGAGGGGGAAGGTCTTGGTGGTACGCGCAAGCTCGACGGTATAGGTGAGCGTTGTCAGGTCCCAGCCGCGCGCGGGCGTCAGCGACATGCCGCGAACGGTGGCGCTGGGGATCCATCCCGCGGTAAACGCGCCGTCGGGCAGCGTCTGGTTGTATCCATAGACGAGAATCGCCGCCGCAATCACCACCAGCAACAGATCGAGCCAGACGTAGCTCACCAAGCGGCGCCACATATAGCTCCAGTTGATGGCGCGGGCGATGGAGGTGACGCGCTTGGCCTCGGCGTTACGCGCGGCAGACATAGCCCACCCCGCGCACGGTCTGGATGATGCGGGCACCGCCGGCGTCCTCGATCTTGGCGCGCAGGTGCGCGATGTGCACGTCGACGTTGTTGGTGTCTCCTACGTATTCGTAGCCCAGCGCCTCGTGCGCGATGCGCTCGCGCGCGAGCACGGTGCCGGCGTGCGTCATAAGCAGCGCGAGGACGTCGAACTCGCGAGCCGTGAGCGCGATGGGCGAGCCGCCGACCGTGACTTCGCGGCGGTCGGGGTCGAGCGCGACCGAACCCACGGTGAGCGCGGCGGGGGAGGGCGCGGCGGATGCCTGGGCCGAGCCGCCGCCCAGGGGCATCGCAACGGTACCGGCGCCCGCGCCGACCACTACGTTCTCCCCGGCACCGACGCCGCCAACGCCCGAAGCCGCCCGCACGGCCTCCGAGCGCTTCAGCGCCACACGGATCCGTGCGAACAGCTCCTCAATGGCAAACGGCTTGGTCAGGTAATCGTCGGCGCCGGCATCGAGTCCTGCCACCTTGTCCATCACGGCATCGCGTGCGGTGACCATAATCACCGGCACATCTTTGTACTTGCGGACGCGCCGCAGCACCTCCATGCCGTTGAGCTGCGGCAACAGCACATCGAGCAGAATAAGATCGTAGTTGCGCTCCAGCGCCAGGTCCACGGCGGTGCGGCCATCGGCGGCGTGTTCCACCTGGTAGCCCTCGTGCTCCAGCTCGAGCGTCACAAAGCGGGCGATTTTCTCCTCGTCCTCTACGATCAGGATCCGTGCCATGCGTGCCCCCGTTTGCGATTACTTGTCGTCGTTCAGATTTTGCTTGATGTCGTCCGCGGCATCGGCGGCGTGATTCATAAGGTTGTTGATGCTGCCGGGCACGTCGCCGTCGCTGTCGATGCGGTAGCGCATGCCAAAGAACAGGCCAATCAGCATCAGCCAAATCGTAGCGCCCCAGGCAAACAGGGCGATGATGGGGATCAGGATGGGGATGTTGAGGATGATCGCATCGCGGCGCGTGGCGATAAACTTGGTGTCCAGGCTCAGGCGGAAGAGCTTTTTGAGGTACTCCCATACGCTGTCCATCTTCTTGGAGAAGTCGGTCTTTTCGCTCGACTTCTCGTAGGCGGCCTGCGCGGCGACCATCTCGGCTGAGGGCTCATCGACTGGCGCGGACTCGGTGGCGGCGTGCGCCGACGTGGTCTGCGTCTTGCCCTGCGACTCGAGCCAAATGATGGCGTCCAAAACGTTGCCGTCGGCGGCGTCGAGCGCGGCCTTGGCATCGGTGTAGCTCACGTTGCACTTGGTGCGGATGGTTTCAACTTTTTCGAGGTCGTCCATGACCTGTCCTTTCGTTCGATGGGCGCGACGCCGGGCGATTTGCCCGGGCGCGAGCGTTGCGTTCGGCGGTCTGCGTTGCGCGGCGCCGCCCCGCCCTTGGTCGAACTCTATAGTGCAGGTTATAGATTAAGCGATTCTTGAGCCAAGATTAACGTTGGATGAGTTTTTGCGCGGCGGTGGGGAAGTATTGGACCTCGATAGCGGGGGATGGGGTGCCGGTAGTAAAGCGGTGTCAAGGGTTGGTCGAGCGGGCGGTTTTTAGGCGACTGGGACATGGCGGGCGGTCGATCACCTATACTGGTTGGGCTCAACTGGAGAGGTGATGGCTAGTTATGAAATCAATCAATGTTGCAGCAGCGATTATTCAGAAGGATGGGAAAATCCTGAGCTGCCAGCGCGGCTATGGCGAGTTTAAAGACGGCTGGGAGTTTCCGGGCGGAAAGCTCGAGCCGGGCGAGACCGGCGAGCAGGCAATCGTGCGCGAGATTCAAGAAGAGCTCGAGGTCACGATCGGCAACCTCGACTATCTTTGCACGGTCGAACACGATTACGAGACGTTCCACCTGTCGATGCAGTGCTACCAAGCTAACATCCTTTCGGGGGAGTTCAAAGAGCACGCTCACGAGGACATGAAGTGGCTCGATACCAATAACCTGTGGGATGTCGATTGGCTTCCAGCGGACGTTAAAGTCGTTAGGGAACTCGAAAAGAAACTCGGGCTTAAGTAAGAAAGGAGCGGGCGCTGCATGGTGCCTCGCTCCTTTTTGTTACTCGGCTTCACTAAGATCGCTGAGCATAAACTCGTAAATGTCCTGCCTCACGGGTGCGTTGAGCTCATATTCGATTTCGACGGCGTTGTCGTTGCTCTTAGTTTTAATAGCCTCGAACTCTCCGGTCGGATGTATTTCGCCTAAGAAATAGAACTCCTTGCCACCCTTATCGTCCTTGTTCTTTCGCATAAACAAATACGTTTTCAAGCCGTTTTCTGGCCATGCCTGCAGTCGCAGAATCTCGGGGGAGTTGAGCGTGCGGTTGTTCTTAGAGATTGCAACTAGCTTGCTCGGCGAAACAAAGCGGTCTTCATACTGAATTGACTCACTAATGTCGGGTGCCTTGTCATAGTTAATAAACACGGGGAATGTATTGGTCTTCTCGTCGTAGAAGTAGCCGCCAAGATTTTGGCCGTTGATGTTCTTTTCCCAGTTCATCAAGCGGCAAACCTCTTCGTATGTGTACTTGGCATTGAGAACGAAATTTGTGTTTTCGTACGTCTCGGCATAGTCGAGTCGGTTGCGCGCAATGCCAAAATCCAGCACCTCGAGAATCTGACGCTTGAACTCTGCGTTGCGCAGGGCGCTCGCAAACACTTCGGTCAGACGAGGTCCGGTTCCGTCGTCAATAAGCAGGGAAACGAAATCCTTAGGAGTGGCAAAGTCGCCCTTAAGGACGGCGATTGCCGACCTAACGGCGCTGTCCTTAAGTTGTGCGCGGTAGTTCCTAAGCGCGGCCTCGCGCATATGTCGATAGCCCTCGTGTCCGGCTTCGACGAGCGTTTGAAGCAAATAGAGGTCTTCGAATCGCTTGCCCGCGGCGAGCTTTTGCGAAATAAATTTGAGAATCTTGGTTTGATCAGAGGAAAAATGGACTGTGTAGCCCGGCTCGTATTTGGAAAGAAATGCGTGGTAGGACCCCAGGCCGCTGTTCTTGAAGATAAGCAGCGGATCGATGGAGCCATTACGATCAAATTCGAGCAGCGAGGGAATCTTGCCGAGTTTCTGACGCAAGTCGAGATATTCGTTCTTCAAAAATCTGACGGAGGTAAAGTCACCGCCGTCGATGGCCTTATAGATGCGAGCTTCGGAAATACGATCGAAGCTTACCGTTGAGCATCCGGGGATCGCCGAATCGCTCTCTTGGACGAGACGACGCAGGCGGTCTTTGTTGTACGTCTTGTCACCCGAAAGCGCGATGGGCACCAAGAAGTTGCTCTGGTAATTGCCAATAAAGTCTAGTACCAGTGTGTATTCCTTGCCATCATTCAGGCGCAAACCTCGTCCGAGCTGCTGAATAAAGATGATTGCGGAGTCGGTGCGTCGAAGCATGATGATCTGATTGAGCGAGGGGATGTCGACGCCTTCGTTCATGATATCGACCGAGAAAATGTACTCGAGCTCGCCGGCTTCAAGTCGGCTGATCGCAGCATCGCGGACTTCATCGGAATCTTGACCGCTAATCGCAGCCGTTCGATATCCGAGAGTGTTGAATTTGCGCGACAGTTCTTCGGCCTCGGCGTTTCGATTGCAGAAAATTAAGCCCCTGCGGTTGCTTTTGGTGACGCTGTATTCTTCGATCTTCTCGGTGATGTGACGCACACGCTCGTCAGACGTCAAGCGTCCGAACAAGGCGGTGTCTTCAACCGTCTCGTCGTCAATCTCCAGATCGTGAATGCCAAAATAATGGAAGGGGGCTAGCATCTCCTCGGCCAAAGCGTCCTGCAGCGTGATCTGGAACGCGATGACGTGATTGAAAAGGGCAAAGACGTCATAGCCGTCGGTGCGATTAGGCGTAGCGGTCATGCCCAGATAAAACCGAGGCGTAAAGTGCGACATGATGGATTGGTAGCCCTGAGATCCCGTGCGGTGGGCCTCGTCGATGACGATGTAGTCGAACTCATCGGGACGGAAATCGCTCAGATGCTTGGCGACCGAAGAGCACATGGCAAACACGCAGGTAGCATTGCTTATATTCTTGCCAGTTTGATAGGTGTCGAACGTATAGGTGCTACCCAAAAGCCGTTCGTAGCTTGCACGGGAGGCGTCTATAATGCGCCGGCGGTGCGCAAGAAAGAGGATGCGTCGGGGTTTAGTTGCGAGCACGTCGAACGCCGAAAGGAAGGTCTTGCCAGTGCCGGTTGCCGAGACCAGCAACGCACGGGTCTCGCCCTTGCGGTGGATTACGCCGAGCGCCTCAAGGGCGCGCTGCTGCATTTTATTGGGCTTGATTTCTTCGAGGTCATTCTGCGCCGGCGTCTCAGCAGATTTGAATGTCGGGTTCGATTTAGTTTTTGGCGGATGGGCCATTCGATACGCAGCGTAGTTATCAATCCAGTCTTGGGAAAGCGCAACGGTTGAGGCGTCGTTCCACAGCGAATTGAACTCGCCTCTAAGTTCTCCGAGCAGGCGGCTGTTTTCAACGGTCCGGTAGAGCACATTCCATTCTTTATTGCAGGTGAGGGCGGTTTGCGTCATGTTCGAGCTGCCGACGATAACCGTGCTGGTTTCGCCCTTATCAAAAATGTATCCCTTAGCATGCAAATTACCCTGGAATACGCGAACTTCTATGTTGTCGTATTCCAGGAGCTTGCGAAACGCATCGGGTGAGTTGAAGTTGAGATAGGTGGACGTTAGCAGCCTGCCCTTAATGCCACGCTGCTTGAGCTCCTGGAACGCCTCGACCAAGATTTGAAGGCCGCCGTCTGCAACAAACGCAATGCAAAAGTCAAAGGAGCTGCAGACTGAGAGCTGCTCCTTGATGACGGATAGGAGTGTTCCGCCGGTTGCCTTCGAGTTGGCGATGAGTTTGGGCGACTCGTTCTCGCGTGCAAGCGAGTTGAATTCAATATCAATCTGGTGTTGCGTAGTCATCCCGGCCAAACCTTTCGAAAGACTATGTTGGCGCCAGGATAGCAGATCGATCGTTCGTGTTTTAGATGTATGACGATTGGGGTTGGCAGTTTGGTATGAGCTTACACACGTGTCCGCACGACATGTGACACTTACCCTGCCGCCATGCTCCGTTGCGGCGGCATGTACCCGAACAACGACCCTCTAAGGAGTTCCATATTGATGAGCGACAACACCAAGCATCTCGCAAAGAAGTGCGTCAAGGACGCGGGACCGTGTCTTGCGCTGTGCGTGGCCGGCGCAGCGGTCGCGCTGCTGGCTGTTCTGGGACCATTTGACGTGCTCCGAAGCGCCAGTTCGCTGCACGTTTGCATTGCCCTCGCCGGCGCCATGGCGACCGGCGGCGTGCTCGATCTGATCTTTTGGATGTTTGACCCGTTTGGATGGAAGAACGAGGGGTAAGCCCTAAAGGATGGAAGGGTTGGAACGGTTGGCTTAGTGATCGTGCAGAATGTGGGCTAGCGACTTACAGGGAGGTGGTAATCCGATGACGGTCTATGTGACGGGCGATATTCATGGCGGCCTCGACATGCAAAAGCTGCGCGATTGGGAGCTTGGGGATAGCCTGACGAGCGACGACTATCTGATTGTCGCGGGCGACTTTGGCTTTCCGTGGGATTTCTCTGCCGAGGAATGCGCCGATATCGCTTGGCTGGAGTCGCGCCCCTATACGTTGCTGTTCGTCGACGGCAACCACGAACGTTTCGATCACTGGGCGGAGCGACCCATGGAGCTGTGGCACGGAGGACTGACGCAGCGCCTGTCGGATACCTCTCCCATACGGCGCCTGACGCGTGGCGAGATTTTTGAGCTCGACGGCTCAACGGTCTTTACCATGGGCGGCGCCACGAGCGTGGACAAGGAATACCGCATACCGTATTCCAGCTGGTGGCCGCAGGAGCTTCCGGACGAGCGCAACTTTGAGGAGGCGCGGACAAAGCTTGACAGTGTGGACTGGAAGATCGACTACGTGATCACCCATACCTGCTCCACGCGCATGCTCTCGCCGACGCTCTATCCGACGCCCGGCTGGAATTATCCCGCCGTTGATCGGCTTACGGCATTTTTCGATGAGCTGGAAGACCGCTTGGATTACAAGCGCTGGTACTACGGGCATTTTCATCGGGATGCCAACCCGGCCGAGCGCCATACCGTGCTCTACGACTGCATCGTCCGCCTGGGCGACGAGCTCCAGCCCTGGGATGTTGCGTAGGGGCGGGCATAGCGAGCGCTTCATACGATGCCTTGGGTAGTTACCCTACATTTCAGTAGTAATCAATATCTGTAGGGTAACTTAAGGCATGCTGGGAGCTGGAGGAGATGTCGCCCGACGATCTAGAGTTTCAGCGCCATTCGGTTGGTGCCGGGTAAGGTGGCGAAGCCAAAATGTTCATAGAATGCTGCCGCCTCATCATCTACTGGATCGACAACCAATGCTCGCGCTCCTGCTAGGGCGGATATTTTCAAGGCGTTCTCGATGGCATCTTTGAGCAGTGAAGCTCCAAGACCAAGCCCCTTGAACTTCTCATCGACCCCCATCATTCCAAGCAGCACTGTGGGGACTTGGGAGGGGGAGTTTCGCACGAACCATCCTCCATCAACATTTTCGCGAGCCACGGAGTGCGTGCACAACGTATAAAACCCAGCGACTGCGCCGTCGCAATACGATGCGTATATAACTGCTGATCCTCTTCTTCGCGCCGAGGCTGATCTGTTTTTAGCCCATCCGTCTACAAGAGTATTTCCGCAGTGGAAAGCCTCGATGCCTTGGCCAACGGGGAGTTGAACGGGCTTGGTAAATGTGCTCATTCCCAAACCGCTTTACGGTCAAGCAGCGCTTTTGCGGCTTGGGGCATGGGGGAATCGAGCATTTCGCAAAATGCATCGAAACCATCAGGAGAAAGATAGGTTGTTGACGCCTCGGCGATATCACGTGCGGAGCTCTCGTCAAGGTGAGCTGTGGCCCATTGGGTGAGAGTTTGGCCACGTAAGGCCGCGGCGCGCTCGTAAGTAAGGCGTTGACGTTCGGTCAACCTTAGATCCATACGGCGTTGTTTCTCAATCGTTGGCATGGCAAAAACCTCCTTTGCATAATTGTACGGAATTATTCCGTACATAACAAGACACAGAATTATGTCCTCGTTGAAGGGGGACGAGGGGGCGGGGCGTATTTGGCTACTCAGCCGTTACGGTGATGTTCTCTCTGTGCTTGCGGATAACATCCCAGCTAAAGTGCTCGACCAGCTGCTCAGCAGAGCGCGGCGTGGTGTCCGGCGCGATGCCCGTTTGCCTGGCGAGCCAGCCCAGCAGTGCCTCGGGCGTGCCAAAGCGGGCGCGAAGCTCGCCCAGGTCCAGATCGCGGTCGCGCTTGGAAAGGCGGCGGCCGTCTGGCGACATGAGCAGCGGAATGTGCGCGTAGTGCGGCGTGGGAAGTCCCAGCAGATGCTGCAGGTAGATCTGACGCGGCGTGGAGCCCAGCAGGTCGCATCCGCGTACGATCTCGGTAACACCCATGGCGGCGTCATCGACCACCACGGCTAGCTGATAGGCAAAAACACCGTCGCTGCGGCGTACCAAAAAATCGCCGCACTCGGTGGCGAGCGCCTCGCATTGGGCCCCGTATGTGCGGTCCACGAATTCGATCACGTCGCCCGCGAGGTCGTCGATGTCGGGCACGCGCAGGCGCGTGGCTGGGGCGCGCAGGGCACTGCGGCGGGCAACCTCCTCGGCAGAAAGGCCTCGGCAGGCGCCGCGGTAGATGGGCGTGCCGTCGCTGGCGTGCGGCGCGCTTGCGGCGTGGAGCTCGGCGCGCGTGCAAAAGCAGGGGTAGGTGAGGCCGGCGTCTTGCAGCTGGCGCAAGGCGCTCTCGTACAGGTCCAGACGATTGTGCTGGTAGTAGGGGCCTTCGTCCCACTCAAGCCCCAGCCAGGTCAGATCGTCAATCAGTTGAGTGGCAAGTTCCGGGCGCTTGCAGCGATCGTCCAGGTCCTCGATGCGCAGCACGATGTTGCCGCCCTGGCTGCGGGCCGAAAGCCACGCGCACAGGCAGCTGAACACGTTGCCCAGGTGCATGCGGCCCGAGGGCGACGGGGCAAAACGGCCCACGACAGGTGCGGGAACGGAGGCAGGCTGCGTCGTTGGCACGTCCGCGGCGGGCGTTGCTATGTTGCGTGTTTTGATATCCATGCGGACGAGTATAGCGCGGTGCTTGTCAGGGAAGGCGTTTCCGTGGCTCGCAAGTTGGCGGCGCTGCGCATTGTGCACGGTGGGTCTGCGGTCCAACGTCTCGATCGCCGTACGCCGACTCGGCCTTATACACGGCAGAAACCCCGGCAGCTCTTCGCAACTGCCGGGGTTTCCGCGGAAAAGGGGGACATGATCCACGAGCGAACGGGAAAGGGGCAACCGTTTTCGCTCAACTGCTTTATGCCCTTTACTCGCGGGCTCAATCAGCGCGCGCCGCAGCAACACAAAGCCGCTACACCTGTGACGGAGCTGTGAAGTGGTATCTATTGCTGACGCGGGACTCGGCCAAAGAGCGTCCCAAACGACAATTTTGTTGCTGCCTGTCGGTTCAGCCCAATGATCCGTTTTCCTCCGTCCCCAATAGATCATTTTCCAAGTGTCGGGGTGCGGGCGTGACTTTCATCCCGTTTGGCACTCCGGTCGCCTAGATGTTCGTCATGCGTACCCGCAAACGTGGGACAATGGCGCTGTTGGTTTTACAGACAAAGGATGTGCCTATGAACACCCTCGCCGCCAAAGTCAGCCGGCAGCGCTGCCTGTTTGCGCGATTCGCTTCCGTCTGCGTGCTCGTCGCGCTTGCGTTGTTGCTGCTGCCTGTCGCCGCGCACGCCGACGGCTACTCCATGACCCAAACCTATATCGGCGCCACGGTCGAGGCCGACGGCTCGCTGACCGTTGTCGAGGGACGCCAGTTTGATTTCGATGACGATATCAACGGCGTGTTTTGGGAGATCAATACGGGCTCTAACCAGCAGGGCGGCGCGGCGGGCGTCAATGTGCTGAGCGTCGAGGAAGACGACACCGCGTTTAACAAGGTCGACAGCGCGAACAAGGGTGACTCTGGCGTCTACACGGTCGAGCAGACTGGTGACGGCGTAAAGATCAAGGTGTTCAGCCCTCACGAGAGCGGCGATAGCGCGATCTATTACGTGAGCTACACCATGACCGGTGCGGTTATGAACTGGGCCGATACCGCCGAGCTCTATTGGAAATTCGTGGGCGACGGCTGGTCCGCGGATTCCGATGACGTCGAGATGGAAGTGTACTTCGCAAATGCCGCTGCCGGGACGGCGGCCGTCAAGGGCGATAACTTCCGCGCATGGGGGCACGGCCCGCTGACGGGCGACGTATCGCTCGATGCGGATGAACCCATGGTCACCTATACCATTCCCTGCGTGCATCAGGGCGAATTCGCCGAGGCACGCATCGCCTTCCCCAGCGACTGGGTGCCGCAGCTTGCCGCCTCGGGCGAAGAGCGCATGTCAACGATCCTGAGCGAAGAGAAGGAATGGGCCGACGAAGCTAACGCCCGCCGCGCTCACGCTCGCATGATTGCCAATGTACTTGCCGTACTAAGTGTTGTCGCGGCGGTGGCCTTTACCGGCACAATCGTTGTGCTCAAGCTGCGCCGCCGCAAGCCCAAACCGCATTTCCAGGACGAATATTTCCGCGATGTGCCTTCGGACGACCATCCCGCCGTGCTTTCGGCCCTCATGAGCTGGAACGAGGTGCCCGATCAGGCATATATCGCCACGCTCATGAAGCTCACCGACGACCGTGTGATCAAGCTGGAGCAGGCGACCGTGACCAAGGCTAAGAAGGGCCTGCTGGGGCGCGAGAAAGAGGAGCAGACCTACCGCGTGACGGTGAGTGATGCGGGCTGGAAGTCGGCCAAGGGCATTGACCGCATGGTGCTCAAGGTCTTCTTTGCCGGTGCTAAGCCCGACGAGAACGGTGACCGTTCGCGCACGTTCGACGAGCTGCAGCACTACGTCAAGCAGCACGCTACACCCGTGGGCGACAAGCTCGAGGACTATCAGAACACCGTTAAGGGCAAGCTGGCCGATAGAGAGTACGTTGCCTCGGACGGCATCGTTGCAATGGTGTTTTGCCTGGTTCTCGGTATTCTGATCGCCTTTGTTCCCATGGGATCCATTTTCTTTACCGACGGCGCACAGGCGAACATTATCGCCGCGGTTATCTCGGTGCCGATTGTGCTGGTGGGTATTGGCGTGGGCCTTACGTTCCGCCGCTTTACGCCGGAGGGCGCCGAGGTGGCGGCTCGCTGCAAGGCGCTCAAGCATTGGCTTGAGGATTTCACGCGCCTAAAGGAAGCCGTTCCGGGCGATCTGGTACTGTGGAATAAACTTCTGGTGATGGGTGCGGCGCTGGGTGTTTCCAAGGAAGTCCTGCGTCAGCTTGCCGAGGCTGTTCCTCCCGAGGTGCGCGAGGCCGACGGTTTCTACGACAATTACCCCTGCTACTGGTGGTACTACCATCATTACGGCATCGAGTCGCCGCTCGATGCGTTTAACGATGTGTATCACGAGAGCATCCGTGAGCTGGCTTCGAGTTCCGATAGCTCGAGCGGTGGCGGTGGCGGCGGCTTCTCTGGCGGCGGAGGCGGCGGCGTCGGCGGAGGCGGCGGCGGAACGTTCTAGCGGTCCTAAATTATGGGATGGGCTTTTCTCGACAGCCGTCGGGGGAAGCCCGTCCCATTTTTATGCGCTACCTACGAAGGCTGTCCCCAACGACTAGTCACTGGGGACGTTCCTAAATGACTAGGTATGGCTGCTGGGCCTAGGCTGTTAGGTCCAGCTCGTAGAGGAAGCTTTCGCGCGGCATGTCGTGACGGCGCTCTTCGCGGTTGGCGCGGTGCGTGGCCGCGCGCTTAAAGCCGTGCAACTCGTAGAACTTCCACGAGCAGTTGGAATCGGTGTACAGGTGCGCCCTCGTCGCCCCGCGCGAGGACAGGTACGAGACCGCGGCGTCGAGCAGCACCGATCCCACGCCCAGGCCGTGGACGTCAGAGTCGACGGCGAGCAGCGTGACCTCGTTGTCGTGTGGTAGCGGGCTGCTCTCGAGCAGGCGGTTGTTGGTTCGGATGGTTGCTCGCACAAACGAGAGATACTCGGCGCAGGCATCGGACTCCAACTCACGCATCTGCGATAGCAGCGCACGTTCGGTATCCATCCAATGTTCCTTGACGGTGGCGCCGGAGCTCTGTCCCGCACGTGCGAGCGCAATGCCGCGCGCCTGACCGTCGATTACGGCAACCTGCGAAAACGTCGACGACGAAAGGCAATAGGCGAGGTCGCACGCGGCCTCAAGGCGGTTGTACTCATCGTTATCCGAATTGTTATGCCAAAGCTGCTGCAGAATCAGCGCGATGGCGTCGAAGTCTTCGGTATCAAACGGTCGGTAGAGAACCCGCGAGACCATGGTGCCTCTTTCTTTTGCGGATGCATATCGAGCACAGTTCTACCACGCTATTGGCATCTAATTATGGTGCCCCTGTGTTCCATGAACTCACCGTGCCCGGTGCCGTGCCCATCCCCTCCGCTCGCAAACTTTTTCTGCACATGCGTCCGTTGCGGGGTGCATCGATGCGCTCGATGCGCTACATTAAATCAGTATTTTCAATGCCGCTGCGCGAGCGCTGCAGATCGACGTATCACCGACTCACAGAGCACGGCGGCGTACCAGACAGGAGGACTGCATGGGATCTGATGTGAAGATCGCACGCGCGTTGATCTCGGTTACCGATAAGACGGGCGTCGTCGATTTCGCACGGACGCTGGTCGATGACTTTGGCGTCGAGATCATCTCTACGGGCGGCACGGCTCGTGCCATCGAGGACGCGGGCGTTCCCGTAACCCCCATCGAGGAGTTCACGGGCTATCCCGAGATGATGGACGGCCGCGTTAAGACCCTGCACCCCAAGGTTCACGGCGCGCTGCTGGCCCGTCGCGATTCCGAGCAGCACATGCAGGAGGCGGCACAGCACGGCATTAAGCTGATCGACCTGGTCGTCGTCAACCTGTACGAGTTCGAGAAGACCGTCGCCAACCCCGAGGTCACCTTCGCGGATGCCATCGAGCACATCGACATCGGCGGTCCCTCCATGCTGCGCTCTGCCGCCAAGAACGCCGCGAGCGTTACCGTCATCTCCGACCCGGCCGACTATGATGCCGTCCTGGCCGAGATGCGCGAGACCGGTGGCTGCACCACGCTTTCCACCCGTCGTCGCCTGCAGGTGAAGGTCTACCAGACCACCGCCGCCTACGACACGGCTATCTCCCGTTGGCTTGCCGCCCAGGCAAGCGACGTGGCGGACACCTCTGCCAAGCTCGAGATCTCGCTGGAGAAGGTCGACGACCTGCGCTATGGCGAGAACCCGCAGCAAAAGGCCACGGTCTATCGC
>DBFMRS010000106.1:0-9142 GCA_048387515.1 Collinsella sp. | reverse complement strand
GGCTGCTCCGCAGATCGGCGAGCTCATCCAACTCGTTACTATCGACTGCGACTACAGCGACAAAAACGACTACGATCCGTACGTGCTCATCAATCCCGTGATTTTGGAGCAGAGCGACCATCTGGTGCCGTTTAGCGAGGGCTGCCTGTCCATCCCCGGCATTAGCTGCGAGATCGAGCGTCCTGACCATGTCGTCGTCGAGGCGTACGACTTGGACGCCAACCTGATTCGCTACGAGGCCACGGGCGACCTGTTCTGCGTGTGCCTGCAGCACGAGATCGATCACTTGCACGGCAACACCATGTTCGAGCGATTGAAGCCGATGCAGAGGATCAAGGCAGTCAAGGAGTACCAGGACGCCCTGGCCCGCGGCGCTCGACCGGGTGAGACGGAGTAGGTCCCACCGTCCCCGGTGCTGAGCGCCCACATATCATCCCGTGCTCAAACATTCTCGCTTTGCTGCGAAACTGCGCGCGGGACGATATGTGGGCGCTCAGCACCGGGGACTGCGTTGTTCTGGCTCGGTTCGCCCGGGTGCCGTTGGGCCAGGGAGGGGCGTCTTCGCTGATAATTGCTTTGCTGAAAGAGCTGCTTTTATTGCGGCTCTTTCTTTGGTTTTGGGTATATTTGTTCTTGTTGAATTGTTATTGCGGATGGGCTGGTGACTCGGCTTTCCGCTGTTAATTTGTAGCCGTCTCGGCTTTGGTTGAGGGGAGACGTCCTTTATGCGTATTGTGTTTATGGGTACGCCTGATTTTGCTGTGCCTTCGTTGACTTCGCTTGTTGCGGCTGGGAATGAGATTGCGCTTGTTATTACTCGCCCTGATGCTGTTCGTGGGCGTGGTAAGAAACTTGAGCCGTCTCCTGTTAAGGCCAAGGCGCTTGAGCTAGAGTTGCCGGTTATTGAGGCTAATCGTATGACGCCTGAGGTCGTTGAGGCGCTCAAGGCTGCCCAGGCTGACATTTTCTGCGTGGCTGCCTATGGCTGCATTTTGCCTGATGAGGTGCTGCATATGGCGCCGCTTGGTATTGTGAATGTTCATGCTTCGCTGCTGCCTCGTTGGCGTGGCGCTGCTCCCATTCAGCGTGCCATTCTTGCTGGTGATGAGGTTGCTGGCGTTTCCATTATGCGCATTGGGCATGGCGTGGATACGGGCGCGTATTGTGCCCAGGCGTCTACGTCGGTTGCCGGTAAGCATGCTGAGGCGCTCACGATGGAGCTTGGCGAGCTGGGCGGTAAGCTGCTTGCCGATACGCTTCCTTCGCTTGCCGATGGCACCGCCGTGTGGACCGAGCAGGATGAGGCGCTCGTTACCCATGCTGCCAAGATTTCCAAGCTGGAGATGCGTCTGGATCCGCAGATGGCTGTGCTCGATTGTGTGCGTCATGTGCTCGCTTCGTCCGATACCGCGCCTGCTCGTTGCGTGATTGCCGGCAAGACCGTGCGCGTGCTCGATGCTGCGGCGGCTGATGTGTCGCTTGGCGAGGGCGCCGTTGATGTTCAGGCCAAGCACGTCTACCTGGGCCTTTCCGATGGCTCGATTGAGTTGCTCGAGGTTAAGCCTGATGGCAAGCGTGCTATGGCCGCTTCTGCCTGGGCCGCCGGCCTGCAGGGCGCCGATCTTACGTGGGGTGTTTTGTCATGAGCAAGCTGTCTCCCGCGCGCAAGCTTGCGCTCGATGTGCTGATGGAGGCCGATCGCCGCGGCATGTATGCGCGCGACGTGCTGTCCTCTCGCGCATCGGCTAAGGCTATTGACCAGCGCGATTCCGCTTTTGCCGCTCGCTTGGCGCTGGGTGTGGCCGCCACGCAGGGTATTTTGGACGAGCTGCTCGATCAGTTTCTCGATAAGCCTAAAAAGGTTGCGCCGCGTGTTCGCATGGCGCTTCGTATCTCGGCCTTCGAGATGCTCTATCTGCATACGCCTGGCCGCGTTGCGGTGAGTCAGGGCGTTGAGCTGGTGCGCAGCGGAGCTAAGTCTGCCTCAGGTTTGGCCAATGCCGTGCTGCATAAGGTCGCGGACAACGTTGAGGACTTTGCCACTGCGTCCGATGTGGATGAGTCTGATCGACGCTTGGTTCGTCTGTCGCGCCTGATGGGTCTGCCGCGTTGGCTGTGCGCTCGTATTATGGCTTCGTTTGACACACCGGAGGGCGCGCTTAACTTTGCCGGCAATCTGGCCCCCGCGTCGCTGGCCCTGCATGAGAACGCCTTTGCGACCAAGCCCGATCCGTATGTCTCGCAGCTCGTCGCGCCCGTTTTCCCGGGCTGCCATGCCCCGGTAGATGCGCAGGTCACGGTTGCATCGGGTGTGTTTGAGCGTGCTGCCGCGGTGGCATCTGATCTCAATGCGCAGCTTATCGCCACAGCTGCCACGCGCCCTGGAAGCTGCCTTGAGATTGGTGCCGGTCGTGGCACCAAGACCTATGTGATGATGTGCCAGGCCAAGCGTGCGGGCTATGAGCGTCAGCATACGGCGCTCGATCTGCATGATCGCAAATGCGATCTGAATCTCGCTCGCCTGCACAAGGCCGGTATTCAGGGCGTTCGTACGGTTTCGGGTGATGCCTGCGAGCTTGATGAAGTACTGACGTCGTTTGATGCCATGCTTGGCAAGCCGGTTAAGTTCGATACGGTCTTTATCGATGCGCCGTGCTCTGGCACCGGCACCATGCGTCGTCATCCCGAGATCCCGTGGCGCCTAACTGAGAATGACGTTACGACCGAGTTGCCCAAACTGCAGTTGATGATGCTCAAGGAAGCAGCCGCACGCGTGGCTGCCGGCGGTGAACTTATCTATGCCACCTGCTCGGTATTTGATGAAGAGAACACGCAGGTCGTAGATGCCTTCCTGGCCTCTCCCGAGGGCGCCTGCTTTACCGTGGCGCCTCTCTCCGAGGCACAGATTCTGCAACTGCCTGATTTCGAGCAGGCCAAGAAGCTCGTTTTCGTACGCCAAAACGACCGAGGTCTTTTCCAAAGCGTGCCAGTAAACGCCGACTCCTACGACGGCCACTTCTGCGCCCGCCTGATTCGTAAGTAACTAATATGTTGCGGTGAAATAGGGATTGAATGGGGGCTTCTGCCCACCAAACAGTCCTTATTTCACCGCAACTCATAGAGCTACCTGCGACACAAAGAAACAGCCCCGCGATCGATGCTGATCGCGGGGCTGTTTGGTTCCTAGTGGCTATGCGGGCAGTTGGCGCAGCAGCCGCTGGTGGCGCTGGTGCTGGAGCCGCCGCTTCGCTGGTCGGTGTTGTAGAAACCGCTGCCCTCAAATTTAATGCCGCTGGCCGAGAACGTCTTGGCCGCCGGGGCACCGCAGCTCGGGCACACGACCTCGGGAGTCTCGGACATGGAATGCTCAACCTCAAACACGTTGCCGCAGCTCGAGCATTTGTAATCGTAGCGCGCCATAATACTTCCTTTTCAGCACAAAGCGGGCAGATTACTCTGCCCGCAAAAATTCAAACGTCTGTAACTGTACCCTATATCGGGCGTTTTATCACGCTTCGCCCCAGAATCTATGCGTGTTGCGCAGGAGGTGTGCGGTTTTGCCCTCAGCGGCCGCAACGTCGGCCTCGTCAGCCTGCCAGGTCCAGTTGCCCGTGGCCACGCCCGGTACGTTCATGCGCGCGTCGTCGCCAAGCCCCAGGACATCCTGCAGCGGCATCATCACCAGGGGAGCGTCGCTTACCAGCGCGTCGCTCATCAGCTTGGCCGCCACCTCAACACCGCTCGGTTCGTCGCCGCCCGCAAAGGAACGCGTACACCAACCCGCGAGCGTCGACGTATCGTGCGTCGAGGTGTACAGAATCTTGCCGGGCGTGGGATGCACACCGCAACGAACGTCGTAGTCGCTAAACTCCAGCACGTCCATGCCGGGGAAACCGCAGGTCGATGCCATGGCGCGAACACCGGGCGTCAGATAGCCCAAGTCCTCAGCGATAAAGTTGAGCGGACCCAGTTCGTCGTAGGCGGTCTGGAACAGGTCTTTGCCTGGTCCCGCAAGCCAGCGGCCGTTGGCACAGGCCTCGCCGGCGGGGATACTGAAGTAGCTGTGGAAGCCCAGGAAGTGATCCAGACGCACGCGGTCGTAGAGCGAAAACGCACGACGTAGGCGATCCATCCACCAGCTATAGCCGTTCTGCTTCATGTGATCCCAGCGGAACGTCGGGTTGCCCCACACCTGGCCCTTTGGCGCAAAGTTGTCGGGCGGCGCACCGGAAATCTCAATCGCCTCGCCGGTATCGGACAGCCAGAAGTTCTCGGGTTCGCTCCATGCGTCTGCCGAATCGTCGGACACGTACATAGGAATATCGCCGATAACCTCGATGCCTTTCTTGTGCGCATAGTTCATGAGCTCGCACCAAGCCAGGTCAAAGCGGTACTGCATGTACGCCTGAAGCTCGGCCTCGTCGTGGAAGCGCTTGTCGTCAATCAGATGCTCGTTGTAGCGCGCGAGATCTGCCGGCCAATCATGGCGCGACTCGCCCTCAAAGTACTTCTTAACGGCCATGTAGACGCAGTATTTCTCGAGCCAATCGGCATTGCGATGTTTAAACGCGGTGTACAGCGGATCGGCATCCTCGCCTCCGCGGGCCTTCCAAGTCTCAAAGTCGGCGGCAAGCTCCTCGTGGCTTTCGGGCAGCAGGTCGATATTGCCTGCAAAGGCCGAAGGACCGGCGTAAGGGGAGCGGAAGAAGTCCGTAGGGTTGACGGGGAGAACCTGCCAGTAGCGCATGCCCATGGCGGCCAGATGGTCGATAAAGCGACGCGTGGGCGCGCCGATCGTACCGGGCTTGCCGTCGTCGGTCGGCACCGATGTGATATGGCACACAACACCCGCACCATGATCGAGCGGCTCCTGCAGGCGCTGCTCGGCGTGGTGATAGATGATCGACGAGCCCAGCGGATACAGATCGAGCGTGACCGTACCGTTGTGGATCTCGCACTCGTGACCGCTAATCACATCGCTCGCACATTCGCCGAGCGCCGGAATGGTCACGCGATGCGAATTGCGCAGGCTGCGGTTGATGATGACGGTCGCGGACTCGCCGTCTTTACCGGTACGGTTGTAGGCCAGCACCTCGTCATTGAGCGCAAAGGCCTTGATCTCGCCGTGAACCATAAACGGCAGAGCGCGGCGCACAGCAGATGCGTTCTTGACGATTGCAAACGTATCGAAGTCGTGCAGGTCTTCCTTGGTCGGCATGGTGCGGCGATTACCCGGATCGGTCAGGCCCTCAAGGCCGTACTCGTCACCGTAATAGATTGAGGGAACGCCCGGGAACGTCATCTGCATGAGCGTCGCGAGCCAAAAACGGCTCTTGGCCAGGCCCATCGCGTTCTCGTCTAGGCGCCACTTGCTGCGTTCGCTCTCGGGCAGCTGCGACTCGTCGGGGCCGCCGCCGAGCACCGAGATAATGCGCGGACGATCATGGCTCGAAAGCAGATTTAGTGCGCAAGACAGGGCCTCACGCGGATAGTTCTCGCGTAGGGTCTCGATATCATCGGCTGCTTGGTAGGCGTTTTTGTAGCCCATCAAAAAGCCGATGACCATGTCGCGGAAGGGGTAATCCATGGCCGAGTCGAGCTCGGAGCCTTGCAGATAGCGACGCAGATGGCCGTAGCTTATCTTGTTGGAGGCATCTTCCCAGACTTCGCCGAGCAGCAGCGCGTCGGGCTTCTCGGCGAGCACGGCCTTTTTGATCTCGGCCAGGAAGTCATCGGAAAGCTCGTCGGCCACATCCAAGCGCCAACCGTAAGCGCCGGCGCGCAGCCATTTACGAATGACGCCGTCCTTGCCCAGGAGCCGCTCGCGTACCAGTTCCGAGCTCTCATTGATGGCGGGCATATTGCCCACGCCCCACCAACAGTCGTACGAGCCGTCCTCGTGGAAATAAAACGCATCGCGCCACGGCGAATCCTCGCTCTGCCACGCGCCCACGCCGGGGTAGTTGCCGTAGCGGTTGAAGTAGATCGAATCGTCGCCCGTGTGGTTGAACACACCGTCCAGAATGATGGAAATGCCCAGCTTCTCGGCCGCCTCGCACAGCTCAGTAAAGTCCTGCTCGGTGCCCAGAATCGGATCGATCTTGGTGTAATCTGCGGTGTCGTAGCGGTGATTGCTCGCGGCTTCAAAAATGGGGTTGAGGTAGATGGCTGTAAAGCCCAGCTCGGCGATGCGAGGCAGGTCTTCCTGAATGCCCTTGAGCGATCCGCCGTAGAAGTCCCAGGTCTTGATGGAGCCGTCCTCGGCGCGCTCGTACACGGGCGGCTCGTTCCAGTCCTCGACCATGCGGCGCTGGATTCCATTGCGCGGCTTTTTGACCTCTGCCAGCGTGCGCTCGCGCCAGTGCTCGTCGCGGGCATAGCGGTCGGGGAAGATCTGGTAGACCATACCGCGCTCGTACCAGGTGGGACGGTTCTCGCGGTGCTTGTAGACGGTGACCTGGAATGACGGCACCTCGGCGTAGTCGTAGGTTACGCCTTCGCCGCCGGTGCGTCCCTGCGGTGCGCCCAAGCGAACCTCGGGCTGGCCTTTGATATTGCATATAAAGCTGTACCAGATGAGACAGGGCTCGGTGCACTCAAGCTCTACGGTAAATATGCCGTCGCCCTCGTGCGTCATGGGATACCGAGACTCACCGATCTCATCGACCCAGGTGCGCAGCGTAAGCGTTGCCTGCGCGGGATCGGCATCCTCCAGAATCACGGAGAGCGAAAGGGTAGTTCCTGTGGTCACAGCGCCAAACGGAGTGCGAAACTGCGGCAGACGGCTGTTGTGTATCAATCTCATAGTACGGTCCAGTTCAATAGAATCATGGCCTGCGGGCCATGGGCTTTACGCACAGGATGTAAGTATATCTGTTGTACACAGGCTGTATAAACAACATCCGTTTACCATCGGCGAACGGTTGTCCTAGAAAATCGTTTTACCACTACCTACAGAGAAGGGGCGCCTGGTTGGAGCGCCCCTTGCTTAGGGTTTGATGAGGTTTTTGATCGCCTGTGGGCTAGCGGCGCTTGCGGGTGGCCGTTGCCTTGCGGACGGACGTCTTCTTGGACGGCGCCTTTTCCTTGGTTGCGGCGGCGGGGGAGGCCGGGGTCTCGTTGGCGGGCTCGGGCTTAGCCTTTACCTCGACCTTGGGCTCCTTTTTGGCGGCAGCGGGCTTAGTCTCTGCCTTGTGAGCTGCAGCTTTGGTCGTGGTCTTCTTGGCCGTGGTCGTTGCGCGCTTGCGCAAGGTGGTCTTGGCGGCCGGCTTGGCCTCGACGGTTGCCTCCGCCTTGGACTCGGCGGACGTCTCCTCGACTTTGGCGGCTGGCTTTGCGGCTGCCTTGGTCGTGGCGGCCTTCGTGGTCGTCGACTTCGTTGCCGTGGTCTTCTTGTCTGCCGTTGTCTTCTTGGCGGTCGTGGTCGTCTTTTTGACAGCGGTCTTTGCCGGAGCCTTGGCGGCCGGTTTGGCCTCAGCGACCTCGGCCTTTACCTCGGGAGCAGCCTCGGCCTCGGCGGCCTTCTTGGCAGCGGCGGTCGTGCGCTTGCGCGTGGTCGTTGTCTTGGCAGCCGTTGTTTTAGTCGCGGCAGCTTTGGTCGTCGTAGCCTTCTTAGCGGTCGTCTTGCGGGTCGTGGTCTTCTTAGCTGCGGGCTTTACAGCAGGCTTGACCTCGACCTCTGCCTTGGGAGCAACCTCAGCCTTCACCTCAGGCTCGGCCTTTGCGGGCTCAGCCTCAACAGGCTTCTCCTCGGCCTTGGGCTCCTCGGCGGCCACCGGCTCAGCAACAGCCTCAGGCTCGTCGACAACAGCCGCCGGCCTCTCAATCTCCGGATGCATAAAGAAGTACAGGTCCAGATATTTATCGGCCGAGCGCGTCCAGCTAAAGTCCTGGCTCATGGCCTGTGTGACCAGCTGGTTCCAGGCCTCGCGGTTATCCCAGAACAGACGCGCCGCGCGGAACACCGCGTCGCCCATCTCGTCGCCGTTAAAGTTACTAAACGAGAAGCCCGTTCCCTCGCCGGTAAACTCGTTGTACGGGATCACGGTGTCCTTCAGGCCACCGGTCTCGCGCACGATGGGCAGCGTGCCGTAGCGCATGGCGATGATCTGCGACAGGCCGCAGGGCTCAAACTTCGAAGGCATCAGGAACATATCGGCGGCAGCATACATGCGCTGCGACAGCGCCGGATCGAACTCGATGCGTGCGGCCATGGTGCCGGGGTACTTGTCCTGGAAATAGCGTAGACCGTCCTCGTAGTCGCGGTCGCCGGTGCCCAGCACCGCCACCTGCACGCCGCCAGCCAGGATGCGGTCGAGCGCGTACATGACCAGGTCCATGCCCTTCTGGCGCGTCAGGCGCGTGACCATCACCATGAGCGGGCGGTCGTCGCGAACCTCGAGGCCCAGCTCCTCCTGCAGCTTGGCCTTGCACACGGCCTTGCCGGAACGGTCCTCCACGGTGTAGTTGGCGGCAATGCGCTTGTCGGTCGCCGGGTCAAAGCCCGCAACGTCGATGCCATTCAAAATGCCCTGCAGCGCGTACGAACGTTCGCGCAGAACGCCGTCCAGGCCCTCGCCAAATTCGGGCGTCTGGATCTCGTTGGCATAGGTGGGGCTCACCGTGGTAATGGCGTCGGCATAGCGCAGGGCGCCCAGCATGTAGTTGATGCTGCAGGCGTCGCAACGCAGCTGCGAGGCAGCCGCCGGAATATGCGCCACACCCAGGATGTCCTCCATTACGGTGTCGCTAAACTGGCCCTGGAACGCCACGTTGTGGATCGAGAACACGGTCTTTACGCGGTCATACAGCGGCAGGCCCTGGTAGAACTCGCGCAAAAACACGGGTGCCAGTGCCGTCTGCCAGTCGTTGCAGTGCAGGATGTCGCACTCAAAGCCGGCGGGCAGGTGCTGCAGGCTCTCGGTGATGGCCTTGGAGAAGAACGCAAAGCGCTCGCCGTCGTCAAAGAAGCCGTACGGATAGTCGCGCGCGAAGTAGCGCTCGTTGTCGATGAACATATAGGTGACGCCGTCGTGCTCGAGCTTCTCGAGTCCGCAGTACTCATTGCGCCAGCCCAGGCTCACGTAAAAGTCGGAGAAGTGCTCCATCTGCGACTTGTACTCGTAGCTGCACACGTCGATGT
>DBFMRS010000105.1:0-8544 GCA_048387515.1 Collinsella sp. | reverse complement strand
CGCCCTTTGATGGCGAGGCTCCGCTCACGCTTGTCGAGCGCTTGGCACGCGCCAAGGCGGCTGCCGTTGCTGCCGAGTATGCCGAGCCCAAAGAACTGACGGTCGCGGCCGACACCATCGTCACCTTCGACGGCAAGATTTTGGGCAAGCCGGCAACCGAGGGCGAGGCGCGCACCATGCTCCGTGAGCTTTCGGGCCGCACGCACCAGGTCGCAACCGGCGTCTGCATCGTTAAGGCAGGCGATACGGCCGCCCCGCATGCCGCCGAGAGCCTGTCGTTTGTCGATGTGACCGACGTGACATTCTACGAGCTCACCGACGAGCAGATCGAGCACTACGTTGCCTCGGGTGAGCCCATGGATAAGGCAGGCGCCTACGGCATCCAGGGCACAGGCGGCCGCATGCTCGTGCACGATATTTCGGGCGACTTCTATAACGTAGTGGGCCTACCCATCGCCCGCGTCGCGCGCGCGATTCAAAAACTCTCGTAATTGCATCTGGCGCTGGGTATTCCCCAGCGCCTACAATTTTGGCGTACCGTACGGATCCCGACCGGGCACAAGGCGCGGCGGAAAACCGATAGGAGTTAAACATGGATACACTGCTCGAGGCCATTGACGTCTGCGATGTCGATGGCTTTTGCTATGGCAACTATACGGACGAGGAGGCCGGCACCGGTTGCACCGTAATCGTGGCACCCGAGGGCGCCACCGGCGGCGTTGACGTACGCGGTGGCGCTCCCGCTTCGCGCGAGACCGACCTGCTACGACCCGAGAACACCGTCGACAAGGTCCACGCCGTCTGCCTTTCGGGCGGATCGGCCTTTGGCCTCGAAGCTGCAAGCGGCGTCGCTCGCGAGCTTGAGAGCCGCGGCATCGGCCTTCCCGTCGGCCCCACGCAGGTGCCTATCGTGTGCTCCAGCTGTATCTTCGACCTTGCCTTTGGCGACCCCACCGTGCGCCCCGACATTGAGGCCGGCATCGCCGCCGTGCGCGAAGCACTCGACCACACCCCCACCAAGCTCGAACAGGGCAACGTAGGCGCCGGCACGGGCGCCACCGTGGGTAAGCTCATGGGGCCTGCCACCTGCATGAAGGCCGGTCTTGGAGCTGCCGCCGTGGCACTCGGTCCCGTCAAGGTGGGCGCCGTGGTCTCGGTCAACGCCTGCGGCAACGTTGTCGACCCCTTCACCGGCGAGTGGGTCGCCGGCATGCGCGCCGCAGCCGATAGCGACCAGATCGTCGACATGGAACTCGCAGCCTTTGCCGCCGCCGGATCCATGCAGATGCCGCTCGACCGCACCAACACCACCATCAGCTGCATCATCACCAACGTGGAACTCACTAAGGCACAAGCCACCAAGGTCTCCCAGATGGCCGCAGACGCCTACGCACACGCCATCCGTCCCACGCACACCACCAACGACGGCGACACCATCTACACCCTCGCCAGCGGCAAACTGGGCGCCCAGGCAAGCGCCGCCGTTCCCCTAGACCTGCTGGGCATGCTCGCAGTAAGGGCCCTGGAAACTGCCATCGTAAACGGAGCCAAAACCGCCAAAACCTCCCACAGCATCCCCGGCGCCGCGAAGTAGTCCACTCGACCGTCGGTCGGAGACGGGCGGGCGTTACGTTTGCTGCTCTACAGTCCTATGCAAGACGAAGGCCACATTAAGTGGCCTTCTTTGCATGCGGAACTCGCGACAAACGTAATGCCCGCCCGCCTCCGACCGACTTCCAACCTAATTCTTTTCAGCCCAGGCCCCTGTGTACCGCGCTTCGAAGATCTTCAAATTCAAATAACCTGACAATCGATTCTTATAGCAGAGGCCCCTTGGCCTTTAGTTTGATACAAGTTCCGCGCGAGCAGGACTGTTCGCAGTAGCAAACTAAAGGCCAAGGGGCCCAGTCAACCTATCAGCAGCGATTACTCAGCAGCTAGTTGAATTTGAAGATCTTTGAGGCAAGACGGTATAGGCCGAGTGTGGTTTTGTCACCGGCACGACCGCGCAGATTGGTGAAGAACCCGACCACGCCGTAGCGGGCACGACGATACATGCGCTCGTCATAGGCCTTCAAATCATTCCACAGCGTCTTTAGGCGCTCGTCGGCGCAATCTTCCTCGGAAAGCTTGGTAAGCACCGAGCAGATCGCCATCATCATGGTGAAGTAGCCCATCATGTACGAACGCAGGCGCGACGACCCAACATCGCTGTACAAGTGGTACGACTCCATCATGATACGCGTAACACGGAACTGCTGGTCCAGACGCTTGACCATCGTTGCCTCGTTGACGCTCTGGCCCTCGCGACCGATAAAGTAGCGGTAGAGGTCGATGTCGGCGTAGTACATGGTCTTGCAACGCGGCAGCGGCACGTAGGCGTAGATGTTGTCCACATAGAACGTGTGCGGCGGCATGGGAAGGTTGGACTCGCGCAGCACATCCGTGCGATAGCACAGGCTGTGCATGAGAAGGTTCTGGTCCAGGCGGAAATGACCGATCTGATCCCAGGAAAAGATCTTTTTGCGCGGCAGGGCAAATTTGTAGCCAATAGCGGTATGCGTGCCCTCGTAAACCTTCTCGTACACGTAGTTCGAGATAAACAGGTCAACGCGCTGGTCGCGCTCCTCAAAGCCACGCAGAATCGACAGCATGGTCGAAAGGGCAGCGCCGTCAAGCCAGTCGTCCGAGTCGACAACCTTGTAGTAGGTGCCCTGCGCCTCGCGCAGACCCGAAAGGACGGCAATACCGTGACCGCCATTCTCCTGGTGCACCGCGCGGATGATTCCAGGATAACGTGCCTCCCACTCATCGGCCTTATCGGCCGTCTCGTCCTTGGAGCCGTCGTCCACCACGATAATCTCGATATCGGTAGCGTAATTGCTCCCCTCCAAGATGGAGGTGATGCAATGGTCCATGTCCTTGGCGGCGTTATACGAGGGAATACCGAATGTTATGACTTTATGCATGGCAGGCGATAATCTCATCCGAAAGATCGAGGGCAGAATTGGTCACGGCGTCCATATCGTAGTAACGATACTCGGCCAGACGACCCACCGGGTGGAAGTTCGTCAGGTTCTGGACGCGCTCAAGATAGCGCTCATAGAGCTCACGGTTCTCGGGCTCAAGAATGGCGTAGTACGGCGTCTCGCCCGAGCCGGGTGTATAGGCCTTGGAGTACTCCTTCATGATGGTGGTCTTGCCGGGCAAGATCTGACCGGTCATGTTCTTGAACTCGGTGATGCGCGTGTAGTCCTCGCTCGTGGTGTAGTTGACGGTGCCCACGGGCTGGAACTGGTCCATATCGAGCGTCTCGAACTTCATGTCGAGCGTGCGGTACGGTAGCGCGCCCAGATCGAGGTTGAACAGCTCGTCGAGTGGACCGGTGTAGACGATCTCGCCACCATAGACCTTGCCGTCGATCTTGACGGTGGTCTCGTCGATCTCAAAGAGATCGCGGGCGTCCACGTCGCAGAACACGTCGATCAGGTCGTGGTCGAGCATGTGCTCAAAGAGCGCCGTGTAGCCCTCCTGCGGCATGCCCTGGAAGGGAGCTTGCGGGAAGTAGCGGTCATCATCGCCCACAAAGACGGGAACGCGGCCGGTGATCGAGGGGTCGATCTGATCGGGCGTCTGGCCCCACTGCTTCATGGTGTAATGCAAAAAGACGTTCTCGTAGACGTAATCGGCGACCTCGGCAAGATCCGGGTCGTTCTTCTTACGCAACTCCATAATGGGCACCTTGACATCCTTGCCAAAGGTCTCCACGAGCTTCTGATACAGCTCCTCGCCGCGCTTGTCACCAAAGGCGAGCTTGAGACTCGCATGGTTGAAGGGCACGGGCATAAGGGTACCGTTGATGTTGGCGAGCACCTTGTGCTGATAATCCGTCCACTTGGTAAAGCGCGACAGGAAATTGTGCACGCGCTCGTTAAAGGTGTGATAGATATGCGGACCGTACTCGTGGATCAGGATTCCGGCCTCGTCAGTGCAGTCATAGGCATTGCCCGCAATGTGGCTACGGCGCTCCAAAACGGCAACACGATAGCCGATGGTCTCGGCAAGACGGCGGGCGCAAACGGCACCGGCATATCCAGCACCGACGACAATCATGTCGTACGCGCCGGCGTTAAAGCCTTCAGGCAGGCCTGAGGTAATCTGCATCGATACTCCTTGTCAAAAGCCACGGGCTCGTTAGCTGGGCTTTTCTCGAACATTCTTCGAGACATATTTATCAGAGCGATTATAGCGCTAATGCGTCCTATAATGAGCTTGCCACACAAGGAAAGCTCAAGCACCGCGGCGTACATAATTGAAAGGTAAACCCGCTAGCAGCGGGTTTATTCGTGAACAGCCGGGCGCCTGGAGCTTAGCGAAACGCTTGTAAGGAGTAACATGAGCGATTTCCTAAACCGTATGAAGTCTGCCGCCAAGGCCGACCTTAAGACGATCGTCCTGCCCGAGGGCGAGGATCCGCGCACTATCGTCGCGGCCACCAAAATCATCGATGAGGGCCTGGCAAAGATCGTCATCCTGGGCAACCCCGACGAGATCAACGTTCCCGGCGCTACCGTCATCGACCCGCGCAATGCCGAGAAGCACGAGGAGTACGCGCAGAAGTTTGCCGAGCTCCGCGCCAAGAAGGGCGTTACCATCGAGCAGGCTCGCGCCCAGGTGATGGATGCTACCTACTTTGGCACCATGATGGTCAAGATGGGCGACGCCGACGGCCTGGTCTCCGGCGCCTGCCACTCCACCGCCGACACCCTGCGCCCTGCGCTTCAGATCCTCAAGACCGCCCCGGGCACCAAGCTGGTCTCGGCCTTCTTCGTGATGTGCACCGACACCCCGCAGTTCGGCACCGACGGCACGCTGATCTTCGCCGACTGCGGCCTCAACATCAACCCGTCCTCCGACGAGCTCTCCGAGATCGCCATCGCCTCCGCTCACTCCTGGTCCACCTTCATGGGCAACGTTGAGCCGCACGTGGCCATGCTCTCCTACTCCACCATGGGCTCCGCCGGCGGCGAGGTCGCCAAGAAGGTCCAAGAGGCCGTGAAGTTCTGCAAGGAGAAGGCTCCCGAGCTCGCCATCGACGGCGACCTGCAGCTCGATGCCGCTATCGTCCCCACTGTCGCCCAGCTCAAGGCTCCCGGCTCCTCCGTCGCCGGTAAGGCTAACGTGCTGGTGTTCCCCGACCTCGAGGCCGGCAACATCGGCTACAAGCTGGTCCAGCGCTTCGCCGGTGCTGACGCCTACGGCCCCATCCTGCAGGGCATCGCCAAGCCGGTTAACGACCTTTCGCGTGGCTGCTCTGCCGACGACATCGTGGGTGTCGTGGCCATCACCGCCGTCCAGGCTCAGATGGCTGAGTAGCGGGCATATCCCCTCGGGACAGGTATTTCCGCCTGCTAGTAAAAAGGCCTCCGGAGCTGTTGCTCTGGAGGCCTTTCGTTTACTTGCAAATGCGCGCGTTAGTTGTTCTTGGTCAGACGCTCGACATCGTGGGCGATCATGTATTCCTCGTCGGTGGGGATGACCATGACCGTGACGGCGGAACCGGCGGCACTGATGACCTGCGGGCCGTTGCCCACAGCCTCGCGGTTCTTGTTGTTGTCGATACGCACGCCCAGCCACTCAAAGCAGTCGCAGAAGGCCTTGCGGATCGACCAGTCGTTCTCGCCGATGCCGGCGGTAAAGGTGATGGTGTCCACGCCCGCCATGGAAGCGATCATTGAGCCGGCCTGCTGCATGGCCTTGTAGGCAAACATATCGAAGGCGAGCAGGCAGCGTTCGTCGCCCTCGGAGGCGCGCGTGCGGATGTCGCGGGCGTCGTTGGAGATGCCCGAGATGGCAAGCAGACCAGACTGCTTGTTCATCATGTCGTCGACTTCCTGGTAGCTGTAGCCGCCCTCGCGCTGCAGGTAGCACACGGTAGCCGGGTCAATGGAACCGCAGCGGGTACCCATCATCAGACCGTCAAGCGGCGTGAGGCCCATCGTGGTGTCGCGGCACACGCCGTCCTCGATGGCGGCGAGCGAAGCGCCGTTGCCCAGATGGCACGAAAGCAGACGGTGGCAGCGCGAGCCCAGGATCTCCTTGGCCATCATCCACTCATAGCGGTGGCTCGTGCCGTGGGCACCGTACTTGCGCACGTGGTACTTATCGCACACGTCCTTGGGCAGTGCGTAGGTATAGGCGACCTCGGGCATGGTCATGTGAAACGAGGTATCGAAGACGGCGACGTTGGGCAGCTCCGGATACTTCTCGCGGCAATACTCGATTGCTGCGGCCTCGCCGTAATTGTGCAGCGGAGCAAGCGGTGCCACCTCAAGAATCTTGGCCATAACCTCGTCGTCGACGACAGCGGAATCATCGAAGTGCCAGCCGCCCTGAACGATGCGATGTCCAATGCCATCAATCGTAAAGTCGGTCTTCTCGAGCTCCTCGAGCACGCGAGCGATAGCAGAGCGATGATCGGGGAAAGGGGCCTCCTCGGTCTGCTTGGTGCCACCGTTCTCGGAGTGACCAAAGATGCCCATGTCCGAACCGATACGTTCGCAGTTGCCCTTGGCGAAAACCTCGCGGGTATCGGTATCCAAAAGCTGATATTTAAGGCTTGAGCTACCGGCGTTGACAACAAGTACGTTCATGAGACTCCTTTGCAGTGCGATACGGTCGGCGCAGACCCCTTAAGGCGGCCGCATGTTAATAAGAAGTTATCACAACTTGATAAATAGCTATCAGACATATCGCCCAACGAGCGCAAAAGAGGGGCCGAACGGCGCTCGGTCGTCCAGCCCCACCCCTCTTGCAATTACTTGCCGTTGACGATACGCTCGACGTCGGAAGCAATCATGAACTCCTCATCCGTGGGGATGACGAAGATCTTGACCTTGGAATCCTTGGCAGACAGGCACCAAGCGCCGTCGCCACGCAGGGCGTTGCGGGCATGATCCATCTTGACGCCCATAAAGGCCAGGCGGTCGGCCACGCCGGCGCGGACGGCCGGAGCGTGCTCGCCGATGCCGGCAGTAAAGACCAGGGTGTCCATACCGCACATAGAAGTAGCCATCTCGGCAGCCTTGGCGGCAATCTTGTAGACAAACATGTCGAAGGCGAGCTGAGCATCGGGGTCACCAGCGGCGGCGAGCTCCTCGACGTTGCGGCAGTCGTTGGTCTTGCCGCCGGTCACAGCCAAAAGGCCGGACTTCTTGTTCATCATCTCGTCGACCTCGTCGAAGGTGTAGCCGCCCTCGCGCTGCAGGTAGCACACGGTAGCCGGGTCGATGGAGCCGCAGCGGGTGCCCATCATGACGCCGTCGAGCGGGGTGAGGCCCATGGTGGTGTCCATGCACTTGCCGTCCTCGATGGCGCACAGGGAAGCGCCGGAGCCGATATGGCACACGACGACCTTGCGAGCCTCGCCGTTGGTCATCTCGGCGACCTTCTTGGAGATGTAACGGTAGCTGGTGCCGTGGGCGCCGTACTTACGGATGTGCAGCTTGTCGCAGACGTCCTTGGGCAGGGCGTAAGTCTTGGCGACCTCGGGCATGTTGAAGTGGAAAGCGGTGTCGTAGACCGTGACGTTGGGCAGGTCGGGATACTGTTCCAGGCAGTACTCGATAACGTTGGCCTCGGGGTTGTTGTGCAGCGGCGCCAGCGGGGCGACCTCGCGGATCTTGGCGAGAACGTCCTCGTCGACGAGGGAGGAGTCGCCAAAGTACCAACCGCCCTGAACGATGCGATGGCCAATACCCTCGATCTTGACGCCGTTGGCCTCGAGGTCCTTCAGAACGACCTCGATGGCGACCTTGTGGTCGGGGAACTCGATGTTCTCGGTCACCTTCTTGGAACCGTTGGCAGCGTGGGTGAAGGTACCGCCGGTAAAGCAGACGCGCTCGCAGGAGCCCTTTGCGGACACCTTGTGGGACTTGGTATCGATGACCTGATACTTAAGGGTCGAAGATCCTGCGTTGACGACCAGAACGTTCATGTGTCTCCCTACTAACAGGCGGTGTGGCGCCGCCAGGTTACATACGTTTCAATAATAAACCCAAACGCCCTCGCGCTCGGGTTTATTGCGTTGATATATAAGTTATCGGTGCCTAAATACTCATGGCCTTTGACTTGTAAGACGAAATAGCGCGGGGATATACACCAGGGAAGAAATCCCGAGCGCAACAAGCAATACGACTCGAATGCCCGCAACGCTACTCAGCACAGAGTTGAGCAGATAGAAAAGAACAGCACCCACCGCCACCATCTGGCTTTGAACCGAAATCAGTGAACAGCGCATCGATGAATCGACAGCATTTTGAAAAATTGAGTATTTAATTGGAGCAAATAACGAGTAGGCGACCGTCTGCAACACATAGAACACGGGCAGCAAATAGACCGGAGTGTTAGCGCCGGGCGATTTTAGCCGCTAATAGTCAAACTATTTTGACCAATCCCGGTCACCGAATAATGGCCACCGTGCCTCCCCGCCGCCACTACGCTGGTGGTGCCAACACGCCGGCGTTAGGAGGACCATTGAGGTGA
>DBFMRS010000104.1:0-9388 GCA_048387515.1 Collinsella sp. | reverse complement strand
GGCGCCGCAACCTGGGGCGGTGGCGTTGAGCTGGGCGAGGACGGGTTTGTGGCTGCGGGGGCCGGGGCCGGTGTCGACGCAGGCACGGCTGACGGCGCGCCCGCTGCTGGCGCGCCTGCCGGGAAGCCTGCCGCACCCGCCGCTGCAAAGGAGGCCGAGTAATGCAAAAGGCTATCTATACCACCGTCGGGATCGACGAGCTCCTGTCGCATGTCCAGGCGCTCAAGGGCGTCGGCGCGCGCTTTGTGCAAATGCACGCCGAGCGCAACGTCGACGACGGCACGTATCGCCTGGTCTATACGTTTATCAACGTTCGTGCTGCTCAGGAGCAGATTGCGCAGGACGGCAGCTATGCGATCGAGAACCTGGTGGTTGAGGGAATTAATCAGTACCAGGAGATTCCGTCCATCAGCTCGTACTATCCGGCAGTATTCCCGTTTGAAAACGAAGCGCACGACCTGTTTGGTCTTGCCATCACCGATATGCAGATTGACTTTAAGGGCTTTTTCTACCAGGTCTCGACTGCCGAGCCCATGAGCGTTATCACGCCCGAGGTGAAGGCCGCGCGCGAGAAAGCCATGAAGGTCCGTGCCGCTGCCGAGGCCAAGGCGCGCAAGGCCGCGGCCGAGAAGGCTGCTACTGCCACGGCCGCTGCGGGGGAGGGCACTGCGGGCGCTGGCGATGCTGTGGGCGCTGCCGTCGCTCAGCCCGCTGCGGCTGCCGGCTCCGATGCTCGGCACGATGAGGTCGCTGCAAAGGCCGCGCTCAAGGCTGCCGAGATGGAGGCAAAGCTCGCCGCCATGGATCCCGAGAAAGCGGCCAAGGTCCGCGCGGCGCTTGCCGCCAAGGCCGCCCGCGACAAGCAGAAAAAGGAGGCGTAAGGTCCATGGCTCATCGCTCCGTCATTCCGTTTGGCCCGCAGCACCCGGTGCTGCCCGAGCCGCTTCATCTGGACCTGGTGATCGAGGACGACCGCGTCATCGAGGCAATTCCGCAGATCGGTTTTGTGCACCGCGGACTCGAGAAGCTCACCGAAAAGCGCGATATGCATCAGTTTGGCTACATTGCCGAGCGCATCTGCGGCATCTGCGCCGTGGGCCATAGCTGCGGCTATGCCAGCGCCTGCGAGCGCATGCTCGGCATCGAGGTGCCTGGCCGCGTGCAGTATATCCGCACCATTCTGCATGAGCTTTCGCGCATTCACTCGCATCTGCTGTGGCTGGGCCTGCTCGCCGACGCCTTTGGCTTCGAGGCGCTGTTCTATCGGTCATGGACCCTGCGCGAGCAGATACTCAAGATTTTTGAGAGCACTTGCGGCGGGCGCGTGATTCTGTCGATTAACGAGATCGGCGGCCTTAAGCACGATATCGAGGACTCCGAGCTGGCGGGCATTGTCCAGACGCTCGATGCCATGCGTCCTGACTACGAGGCCCTGGTGCATACGTTTTTGGACGACAACAGCTGCGGCGAGCGCCTGCATGGCGTGGGCGTGATTAGCAAGAAAGACGCGCTGGAGCTTTCGATGGTCGGTCCGTTTGGGCGCGCCTCGGGCGTGGATTACGACGTGCGCATGTTCGGTGACGGCGCCTATGCAGACTTGGCCGCGTTTGAGCCCATCGTTGCTACCGACGGCGACTGCTATGCCCGCTGCCAGGTTCGTTGCGCCGAGGTCACGCAGACCATGGACATCATCAAAGAGCTGGTGGGCAAGATCCCGCACGACGGTATCGGCGGGCGCACCAAGCTTACGCCGGCCGACGGCGCGCGCGGCGAGGTTGTAATTGAGCAGCCGCGTGGCGAGGCGTATTACTATGTGCGCGGCAACGGCACCAAGAATCTGGACCGTTTCCGCGTGCGCACGCCGACGTCGCAAAACCTGGCGGGTCTGACGCATGCGCTGCAGGGCGTGCTCCTTGCCAACGTGCCCATGATTATCCTGACCATCGACCCCTGCATTAGCTGCACGGAAAGGTAGGCACGGCATGAGTTTGCTGACATTTGCCAAGACGGCCTTGGGCTCTATGGTCAAGCAGCCGGTCACGGTGTGCTATCCGCAGGAGAAGCTGACGGCGCCCGAGCGCCTGCGCGGGCACATCGTTAACGACATGGACGTGTGCATTTGCTGCGGCATGTGCGCGCGCCGCTGCCCGGCGGGCGCGCTCGCGGTCGATCGCAAGGGTGGAACGTGGTCGATTGATCCGTACGCCTGCGTCGTGTGCGGCGAGTGCATCGAGAGCTGCCCCAAGCGCTGCCTGACTATGGACACCGCGCGCACTCCAGTCGCGGCGGACAAGACTCCCACGGTAGAAACCAAGCCGGAGTAGCGCCGGAATAGAGCTGGGATAGGGGCCGGTGGGGCAAAAATGCCCCACCGGCCCCGCGCTTAAACGCGCGGTTGGGCCGCCACGAACAAAACTATGCCGGATTACGGGGCTGGATAGCGGACCCTCGGCCATACCGAAAATCGCAAAAACAAAACCGCAGGTAGATAGCCTGCCGTTTTTCAAAAAATGAGGGTATGGATGAGGGTCCCGACTTTAGCCCCGTAATCCGGCATAGTTTTGAAATGGCACCATATCCGTAACAGCCCTTGATCTCCCGGGGACGGAGGAAAACGGGTCATTTTGGCCTTGCGAGGGCTGCCACGTGACCCGTTTGCCACGAAATGGGCCCATCTACTACGTTTAGGCTGCTACCCTCAACCATGGCGAACAACGCAAAAACAAAACCGCAGGTAAATTGCCCGCGGTTTTTCATGAAACGCGGCTATGGTCAGGGGTATCGGGTCAAACGTAGTAGACGGGCCGGTTTCGTGGCGAGCGCCATCGACTGCCCCCTTTGGGGACGGAGGAAAGCGGATCATTTTTGCCTGATGGCTCCGAGTCGCACCCGTTTTCCTGCGAAAACGCCGTGTCTCAACTTTGGTGAGACATTTGTCTCACGCCCAAAACAGAATCTGGAACATGTGTCACCTGCCCAAATTGTGTCTCATTTCGTAACTTTAGGCTGTTGCAAGGTCTGAGACCGCGAGAAGGGAGACGCGATGAGTAAGTACACGAGGGGTCTCTTGGCGGTGATACTGGCCGTAGTGCTGGTGTTGCCAGCCGCAGCATTCGCCATGCTGCCCGAGGCCAACGCCAGGTCCAGCACAGGAATGGACGGACCGATAATGACCGGAAAGGTCGCCGACCCCGACACCAGCGGTCGCTGGGAAATCTGGGCGGCAGGCCACGGTGGCAATAAGGTAACGACCCAAAACGTCGGTCGAATCTGGACCGACAAGACGGTCAAGGCAACCGAGGAAAACGAAGAGTCGGACTTTTTGACCACGCTTTCGGCGATGTCCTCGACGTCTAATTCAACCGTGACAGTCACCACGCCACTCGACATCGTGATGGTGTTGGATGCCTCCGGCTCGATGGATGATCCTATGGGTGGCGGAGATCGCACCAAGCGTATCGATGCACTGAAGAGCGCTGCGAACAGCTTTATCAATACCATCGCAAAACAAAATGAGAGCATCGAGGGCGTCAATAGGCAGCATAGGGTTGCCATTGTTAAGTTTGCGGGCAAGAAGTCCAACGATATCGGCAACAATATGTATCGCGACGGAGGGTACTCCTACAATTACACCCAGGTTATGAAAGAATTGACCTACTGTTCCGGCAGCAATGCGGATGATCTCAAGAAGAATACAATTAATCAAATTCAGCCTGCCGGCGCCACGCGCGCCGACTATGGCCTAGAGCTGGCCGAGAAAATCACTACCACTTATGGCCGCAAAGACGCCAAGAAGATTATTGTGTTCTTTACCGACGGTACGCCAACAAAGCAAAATAAATTCGATGCGGGTGTCGCCAACGCTGCCGTGACAGCTGCTAAGAATATGAAGGACGGCAAGGCCACCGTTTATACTATCGGCATCTTTGATGGCGCGGATCCCAGCGCTGGTATCCAGGATTCGGGAAAAAGCCAAAAAGAGAACAAGTTCATGCAGGCCGTTTCGAGCAACTACCCCAATGCCACGGCATGGGATACTCATGGTGCACGCGCGGAAAACGCCGACTACTACAAGTCGGCGACCAATGCCGAAGGGCTCAAGAAGGTTTTCGACGACATCTCGCAGGCCATCACATCGGAGGCGCCTTATCCGACCGAAATCCATAAGGGCTACGACGAGACCAAGTCCGGCTACATCACGTTTACCGACGAGCTGGGCGACTTTATGCAGGTCGACGGATTTACCGAAGTCGTCATCAACGGCATGTCGTTTACCAAGGCGAGCAAGACGGTCAACAAAGAAACCAATACCGACACCTACGAGTTTTCCGGCAAGGCAAAAGACCTGCTCATCACCGTGCAGCGTGCTGGCGATGACAATCCCCGGAAGGGCGATATCGTAACGGTTAACATTCCTGCGTCGTTGATTCCGCTGAGTCACTTTAAGACCGTAGACGGCAAGCTTTCGGTCGACAACGTTAAGCCCATTCAGGTGAAGTATGCCTCGAGCGTGAAGAGCGCCGCACTTGACAACCTGTTTACGCCCGAGAAGGTAGCAGGGCTCAAGAACTACATCGAGCATAATACGACTGTCGTTGACGGCACCAAGACCGTGAGCTTCTACGCGAACAAGTGGAGCGGTGGTGCGCTGGGTGATACGGTTGCGACCTTTGAGCCGGCCGACACCAACCGCTACTACTACTTCCAGAAGCAGACTCCCATTTACGCGGATAAGGACTGCACGCAGCCTGCAAAGAATTCGCTGGCAGATACTGGCACCTATTACTACAAGGATGAGTTTGAGGAGCGGGGCTCGAACGGCGAGGCCAAGCCCGCCACTGCTGTCATCGAGTTTGTCGGCGGCGACGCAGCGAAGTTTGACGGCGCTCTTGTTGCCGACGAGGACGGCAACCTTTCGTTTAGCGTGGGAACCGCGCGTTTGGCCTTTATCGATGAGCTCCACACTACCAAGGGCAGCGTGGGTGGCAACAGCACTGGTACCGCGACCGACGTTCTCAACCCCAAGTGGAACAACGTGTCTGCCAAGGCGACCGCGACGCATGTCAATTCCTACCTGGGCAACAACGGCAAGATCAGCTTTGCGTATGACATGACGCCGGCAATGGTGAACACCAAGGCCAGCTTTGGCCTGACCAAGGTGCTCAAGGGTCGCGACTGGACGAATGCTGACGCGTTTGAGTTTGGCCTGACATCCGAGAGCGGCGCCCCGATGCCTGCGGCTAGGACTGCGACCGTGCGCAAGGCTGACCTGGACCAGGGCAAGGCTGCCATCGACTTCGGCACGATCGAATACACCGAACCTGGCACGTACGTCTACAAGGTCAGTGAAAAGCATGCCGGGACCACGATTGACGGCATCGCCTACAGCAAGAACGTCGCGGAGATCACCGTGACGGTAACGCCCGACAAGAAGGGCGAGCTGAGCGCTGGCGTGAAGGTGACCTCGGGCGAGACCGAGTTCAAGAACGTTTACGCCACGAATCCTGTTGAGTCCAGCGTCACCGACCAGATTACCGTGACCAAGTCTCTGACCGGGCGTGACCTTACGGCCGACGAGTTCAGCTTTGAGCTGCTCGAAATCATTGACAAGGAAGTTAAGCCTGTCGAGACCGTTAAGAACGCCGCCGACGGCAAGGTGACGTTCAGTGCCATCAAGTACACCGAGATCGGCCAGCACACCTACAAGCTGCATGAGGTTAAGGGCAACGCCGGCGGTATTGACTACGATGACGCGACCTACATCATCGTGACGACCATTGCCGATAACGGCAAGGGTCAGCTGGTTGCCACGCACGAGCTGAAGGGCGCCAAGGACGTCAAGAGTATCGAGTTCAAGAACGCCTACACCACGAATGCTGCCGAGGCATCGCTTGCGGGCATCAAGAACCTGCAGGTCGCCGACGGCTTGACCCCGGCTGACATTGCCGGCAAGTTCACCTTTACCGTGACCGGTGAAGAGGGCGCACCCATGCCCGCGAATGCGAGCGTGACCAATGATGCCAAGGGCAAGGTCGACTTTGGCAAGATTACCTTTACGCTCGACGACCTTAACAAGGCTCTGGGCGAGAAGCCCGAGAAGCGCGAGCACACCTTTACCTATACCGTGACCGAGTCCGGCGAGGTCGCTGGCGTGACCAACGACGCCAAGCTGTCGCGCGAGGTTTCCTTCACCGTGACCGATGACGGCAAGGGCAATCTGAGCGTATCCTGCAAGCCGGACGGCGATGTGGCATTTACGTTCACCAATACCTATAACGTGACGCCTGTCGAGACGAGCGTCACCGACCAGATCACCGCGAACAAGGTCCTGACCGGGCGTGAGCTTGCTGCCGGCGAGTTCTCTTTTGAGCTGGTCGAGGGCGACGAGGTTGTCGCCAAGGGCACCAACGCTGCCGACGGCACGATCGCCATGGACAAGATCGCCTACGACAAGCTTGGTAAGCACACCTACACGCTGCGCGAGGCCAAGGGCGGAACCACCAGCAAGGGCGTCACCTACAGCGACGCCAAGTACACCATCGAGACCACCATCACGGACAACGGCGACGGCACCCTCAAGGCCGAGCATGTCCTGAAAGGTACCGAGCCCGCCGAGTTCAAGAACACCTACAGCGTAACCCCGCTCGATGCAGAGCTCGACTTTGACCTGAGCAAGGTCATCAGCGGCCGCGACTGGACGGATGGGGACGAGTTTAGCTTTACCATCACCGCCCCCGAAGGCGCCCCGCTGCCCGATCCCGCAACCGTAACCGTGAGCAAGAAGGACGCGAAGGACGGCATCGCCGCCATCAAGTTCGGCAAGATTCACTACGCTGCCGCCGGAACCTATAAGTACGAGATTCGCGAGAACGCGGGCAGCACGGTCGGTATGACGTATGACGCGCATGTCGCAACCGCCGAAGTGACCGTGACCGAGGACAGCGATGGCAACCTGACCGCAAACGTCACCAAGAAGGAAAACGGACGCTTTACCAACACGTACCGCACTGAGCTCGATTACGCCGCGGCCGGCGGCCTCAAGCTCAGCAAGACCCTCTACGGACGTCCCATGACCGAGGGGCAGTTCACCTTTACCGTGACGCCCGCCGACGATGATTCGGCTCGCGCACTTGGCCTGCTTCCCGGGGCCAACAACTTCGAGTCCCCTGCAACGATAGAGGGAACGGTCGGTCAGATTGACATCCTGGCGGGCCATGAGGCCAAATTTACGCAGGCTGATGCCGGCAAGACCTTTACGTACACCGTGGCCGAGAAGAACGACGGCCAGCCGGGTTACACCTACGACGACGCTGTCCGCACCGTGACGATCGCCATCGCCGACGACACCGCCGGTACGCTCACCGCCACGACGACCGTCTCCGGCGGTTCCGAGGGCACGCTGGTGACCGAGTACAAGACCGGCGCGGCTGCGGTCGAGAGCGCCGTGGTTCCGTTCGTCAACAGTTATAGCGCTACGACCAACACGCCTGGTGGCACCGCTGCTCAGGTCGTTGCCGCCAAGACCCTGACCGGTCGCCCGATGGTCGACGGCGAGTTCTGGTTCGGTATCGCCTATCAGGGTGAGCTTGTGGGTTATGAAAATCTCAAGCCCAATATCGGCGGGCACGTGAGCTTTGATGCTCTGCACTACGACACCAAGATGCTTGTCGATCTTGAGTCTGCTGGGCTTGCCCATCGTACCGATAAGGACGGCAAGCTTGCCTGGACCATTAACTACACGGCCTACGAAGATTTATTCGGGCTGCCAAATGGCGTTTCCGCTACAACGTGGAGCTTTGGCTTTAAGGTTATCGTCGTCGACAACGGTGACGGTACCCTGACGGCAACGGTCGACTACGGCGGCGTCGAGCCCTTGTTCGAGAACGTCTACGGCGCCGAGGCCGTCGATGCCGCGCTCACCGGTACTAAGAAGCTCCAGGTTGCCGAGGGCCTGGCCCCGGCCGACATCACGGGTAAGTTCACCTTTACCGTGACCGCCGACGAGGCTGGTGCCCCGATGCCCGAGCGCACGACCGCAACCAACGACGCGGCCGGCAACGTGGACTTTGGCAAGATCCACTTTACGCTCGAGGACCTCAACCGCGTCCTGGGCGTGGCGGACGAAGCTGACGAGGCCGAGGCCGACGAGGCTGACGAGACCGAAGCTGAAGAGGCCGACGCTGACGCCAACGCCGACGAGCCCGAGCCTGCGGCCCCCACCGCTCCGCGCTCGCACACTTTTACGTACACGGTAACCGAGACCGGCAGCGCCCCTGGCGTGACTAACGATGCCAACGCCACGCGCAAGGTTTCCTATACCGTGACTGACGACGGCACCGGACATCTGAGCGTCAAGCGCGAAGGCGACGACGGTGCTGCCTTCACGTTCACCAACACCTACAGCGTGGCGCCTACCGATTCTTCCGTGACCGATCAGGTCAAGACGGTCAAGCGTCTGACCGGACGCGACCTTGCAGCTGGCGAGTTCACGTTTGATCTGCTCGAGGACGACGTGGTTGTCGCAAGCGGCGCCAACGACGCCAACGGCACTGTGACACTGAGCCCGATCCGCTACGAGGCGCCCGGCACGCACACGTACACGCTGCGCGAGGCTTGCCCCAACGCGCTCGGCCTGTACAAGGGCGTTACCTATGACGGCACGACCTACACCGTCGTGACCACCGTTTCCGACAACGGCGACGGCACGCTGACCGCGACGCACAAGCTCGAGGGAACCACCGAGTCGGCTGGCTTTACCAACAAGTATCACGCCATGCCCACGCAGGTTTCCATCGGCGCCATCAAGGTGCTCGAGGGACGCGAGCTCAAGAAGGACGAGTTTAGCTTTAAGCTCGTTGGCGAGGACATCGAGTCTACGGTTACCAACGATGCCGACGGCAAGATCAACTTCGACAAGTTCGAGTACGACGAGCCCGGTACGTACGTCTACACCATCAGCGAGGTCAAGGGCGACGAGGCCGGTATGACCTACGACAAGTCCGTCTTTACCGCGACCGTCAACGTGGTCGACGACGGCGAGGGCAACCTCAAGGCGAACGTTGCCTTTACCAAGGGCGACAAGAGCGTCGAGGGTATCGTGTTCAACAACACGTACAAGAAGCCCGAGACGCCCGTGCCGACGCCCGATCCCGGCACACCCAAGACCGTGACGAACATCGTCAAGACGGTCAAGGGTTTCCTGCCCACCACGGGTGACCAGCAGGCCGCTGCACTGCTCATGGCATTCGTCATCGCCATGGCCGGCGTCGGAGCCCTGGTCTGGGGTATCCGTAAGCGCTAGGCACGCTGGCAGCGCCCGGGGCCAAAAGGCCCCGGGCGGCCGGCGGGGAGCCAGAACATAGCCCCCACCCCCCCCCCCCGCCGCCGC